>JAZOWO010000121.1:0-15821 GCA_045659265.1 Clostridia bacterium
ATTTCTACATTGTATTTAGGTAATGTAGTATCTATTTCTACAGTGTCTAATTCTTTTAATGGTATATCATATATACAAGATAATTCTCTTGCCATACCATAGTGTCCCCATAGGTCAGGTCTATTTGTTAAAGATTTGTTATCTATTTCAATAACTGTATCATTCATACAAATAACATCAGCTATGTTTTGACCAGGTTTGCAGTCTACACCTTTAAGGTCTACTATAGCGTGATCGTTTTCTGGTGGGAATAGTTTGTCAAGATAAACTTCTTCAGCGCCACATATCATACCATAAGAGTATTCGCCACGCATTTTAGTTTCTTTGATTACAACTGGTTCGCCTTCACCGTGCCAAACAACTTCAGCGCCTGGTTTAGAAACTACAACCATTTGTCCTTCATATAAGTTTGAACCACCACATACGATTTGAACAGGTTCAGAAGCACCAATATCTACTATACATATTCTTAATGCATCTGCATTAGGATGTGCTTTTATTTCTAAGATTTTACCTACAACTATATCATGAAACTTTTCTGCAGTATTTTCTACGCCTTCAACTTCAACTGTTCTTAAAGTTAAATCGTAAGCTATTTGTTTTGGAGATATTGTGTCTGGTAAATCTATATATTTTTTAATCCAATTTAAAGATACTTTCATTGTTTTCTCCTTTCTACTTGAATTGATTTAAGAATCTTAAATCTCCGCTGTGGAATAGTCTTACATCGTCTACACCATAGCGCATCATTACTAATCTATCTAATCCAATGTTAATATAGAAACCAGTCCATTCGTTTGGATCAAGGTTTGCAGATTTAAGTACGTTTGGATGTATAACACCACCTGGCATTACTTCAATCCAACCATTGTGGTTACATACTTTACAACCTTTACCACCACAAACTAGACATTCCATATCTATTTCATATCCTGGTTCAGTGAATGGGAAGAAACCTTCACGCATTCTAACATTAATTTTTCTACCAAATACTTTTTCTAGTATTGTTTGTATCATAACCATACCAGAAGAGAAAGATATATTTTTATCTACTATTAATGCTTCGTATTGGAAGAACGCTCTTTCGTGTCTAGCATCTGTAGATTCATTTCTATATACTCTACCTGGATATACAAATCTTGCAGGAGCACCGTGTTTTAGTAGGTATCTTACAGAACCACCAGTTAAGTGTGGTCTTAGACATAATCTTTCAGTACCTGCTTTTTCTTCAGTTCCTTCAATCCAATATGTATCCATAGATTGACGAGCTGGATGGTCATCAGCAAAGTTAAGGTTATCAAAAGCATACTTTTCACTTGAGATATCATCTTCACTATATACTTCAAATCCTAAAGATGTGAACGCATCGTTTAAGTCATAGCACATTTGAGTAATAGGGTGAAGTGCACCACCGCTTACCTTAGTTCCAGGTAATGTTAAATCTAGTGGTTCATCAAGAACACTTTTTGAAGCAATTAGTGCTGCTTCCTTTTCATTAAGCTTAGTTTCAAATGTAGTTTTTATCTCACTAATTTTCATACCAACTTGTTTTCTAGCTTCAGCATCTAAACTACCCATAGATTTAGACACTTCACTTAAAGGACTTTTCTTACCAGTTAATTCACGACGAACATCTTGTAATTCTTCAACTGTTTTTGAGTTTTCAATTTGTTCTAAACCTGATGTAAGAATATTATCCATGTTTTGTAATATATCCATTATTTATTTCCTCCTTAATTAATATAATAAAAAAGCCATCTCATCCTGATTAGGACGAAATGACTTTGCTTCCGTGGTACCACCTAAATTCGTTACAATGTAACGCACTTAACAAGCTATAACGGGCCTTAGCCGACTCAATCTACTGGTATTTCAAAAGAGCACCTCGAAAGTGAAATTTCGGTTTAAGTATATTAGCAGGCTTACAGCCGGTGACCCGCATTCTCTAGAATATATTCTCTTAAACTTACTTTGCTTTGTCTTAGGTTTTATATATTCAAAACTGTATTAATTATATCACAAAAACAAGGGATGTCAAATAAATGTTGTAAAATAGCTGTTTTTATGCTAAAATACTTACATAAAAACAAAAAAACTTATCTTAATTAAGAAGGGGAGAAAATGAAAAAAGTAACTAAAGTAGAACTCGTGATGTTTATTTTCTTGATGCTTGGTTGTGCATTTGGCCTTGCAATGTGGATAGCAGAGACTCTGGTAGGCCATGAAGTATTGTGGCTTAGGGCACCTGCAACGCTGTTCATGTTTATTCCTACAGTGCCCATTCTTGGATACTACTGTTCGGATATTATTGTAAGACTTCAAGCAGAGCGCAAAGCAAAAAAGAATAAGCAGGAAGAAGAAACAAAATAACAAAAAACCAGTCTTGATAGTTTCAAGACTGGTTTTTGTTAGATAATGTGAACAATATAACAACTGTTAAGGGTGTAGATTTTATAACCCTTATTGTTAATTTGTTCTACGCTTCTAACACGAGAAGTGAGTACTGTGGTACGTGAGTATTTATTTCCATCGGGTAATTGCTCATAGCATAAAAACCGTTCGCCTACCTTAGGTGGCTTGGTTGCAATTACAAGTCCGACTTTAACATCATCAAACCAAACGGAGTTAAAATAGCCGTCAACTCCTTTTAAAGTATAATTGGTTTGACATTCTCCGACGTCTTTAGATACTACTTCGTAAAACTCTCCTTCTTTAAGGAATGTGGGAGAACTGCAAGTTTGGTATGTAGCAGTGCCACCATTGTATTTAACTAATCTAGTAGCCATTTTAACCTCCTTTTAGCTAATTAGTACAATATAACCACATAGTTAGTGGTTAATTAAATTTAACAACGAAGATATTATACCACAGATTTAGTAATAAGTCTACATAAATATATATTTGCAGCATAGTATGTATTAGGTGATTATATGAATTATGAATTAGCAAATAAATTAGATTTTGAAAAAGAGTTTAAGGTTAATAAAGAATATCCAGAAATAACGGTAACTAGTTTGCCATTTGAAGTTATTAGCAAAATTAAAAGAATATATGCAGATAGTAGAAGCGAAATGACAAGCGTTATGCAATATATTTATCAACATTTTATATTAGGTTCTGCTAATGGGCTCGAGAATATTTCACATATTATGGAGCAAATATCTGTTACGGAAATGGAACATTATGAAATGCTTGCAAAAATATTAGTTAAGTGTGGAGTAGATCCTAGAAATTGTGTATACATAGATAACAATATAGATATTTGCGATTATTGGAAAGCAAGCTATGTAAATTATACAAGAGATTTTATAGGTATGTTTGAGAAAGACATTATGCTTGAACAAGCGGGAATAAATAGTTATTTAGAACTTATACAAATGACAGATAACGAAAACTTAAAAGAAATTGTAGAAAGAATAATAGAGGATGAAAGAAGTCATATTGCATACTTTAAATCTGTCTTAGAACTAGTTAAAAAATAATATAAATCAATATTGAAAAATGTCAAAATCTTTGATATAATAACTCCGTCGTAGTATGGAGGGAGTATTAAATGGAGAATGATAAGAAGTTCACTTCTGAAATGTTTGGATATGCTAAGAAAGAAGTAGAGGAATACATTAAGGAACTTAAGTCAGATTATGAAGGTAGATTACAAGTTGAGAAGGCAGAAGTAAATAGACTATCTAATGAAATAACTATCATAAGAAAGAAACTTGAAAGATATGATAGTGAATATCTACAAAAACAAGAAAAAGTTGCTAATGCGTTAATAACTGCAGAAGACCAATCTAAAGCAATTGTTGAAAGTGCAAGACAAGAAGCTATTAGCGAAAAGAATAGAATTGAAGCTTTAATTGAAGCTGAAAAAGAAAAATTGTTAGATATTAAAAAAGAAGTAATCGGATTAAAAGAAAGAACAATAAGTGTTCTAGAAAAATATAATACTGCAATGTCAGATCTTTTAGAATAATTTAAGCATAAAATAAAACTAACCGTAATAACATAGAGTAAGGTGATGGTCTATGAAAAATACGGTTAGTTTTTTTGATGCCGTTTTGTATAAAATAAAAAACGCAAAAGAAAAGTTGTTAGCAATGTTGAAAAGAGGAACAGGATTAACGTTTGGTACTAGTGTGTTTGTAATTTTAGGTGTTGCAATTTTGAGAACACCTAAAATATTTGATGGTCTTTTTATGTTTGCTACAAATGTAAGAGAAAAAACGGAGAAAAGCTTAGATGTAACAGCATTTCTTAAGGCATATCCTGTGCTTAATGTGGACAATTACATAGTAGCAAAAACAGAAACTACTCAGATTGTGGAAAAAGAAAAAGAGTCACCAAAAGATGTTGTACAACCACTAGATACAAGCTTTTTTGATGCGTCTATAGTAGATGTTAATGCAGATAATGTTGTCCTTAAAGAAACAGAAATGACTAAGAAAAGTACAAAAACATATACGAGAATAGATATAGATGGGGTTACAATACTAGATTATTCTTCTAAGAAAATAGATTATGAAGAATTGATGAATATGGAGGTTAAATTAAAGAAGGCAGAAGATAAAATACTAATGTATTCTACACATACATCTGAAAGTTATACAAATAGCGAATTATATAAATTCAAATATTCAAGCAATTTTAGAAGTAAGGATGCTAAATATAATATGCTATCTGTTATGCATATATTAAATGAAACATTAAAGGGAAAAGGTATAACTACTGTTATGGATAAAACTTCTCATGATTATACCTCATACAATAGCGCGTATAAAAACTCGATGAATACATTAAATAAAAATCTAAAAGAACATTCTCACTTTGGTCTTGTTATAGATGTCCATAGAGATGCATCATCAGATTTAACGTTTGGTCCTAAAGTTAAAATCAATGGAAAAGATACAGCAAAGCTTATGATAGTAATAGGAGTGGGATATCAAAGTCTAGAGAATAAATATTGGAAAGAGAATTTAGCTGCAGCGCTTAAAATAGCAAAGATAGGAGAAGCTATGTATCCGGGATTGTTTAGACATATTTTAGTTAGAGATTCTAGATATAATCAACATATAGAAGATGGCAGTATATTAATAGAAGTAGGAGCTACTGGAAATACATTAGAAGAAGCATATTACGGAGTTAGATGTTTAGGAAATATTATAGACAAAATGTATGAATAATGGCGGAATTTAGGCTAATTTGTTTTTTTATCTTCATTTACTTGCAATTGGACTTAATAAATTATATAATATGGTTAGGCAAAATGTAATTTGACAGAAATTGTATAAACAATGTCAAAATTAATATAGATATAAGTTATATAGATTAGATATTGTACTTTGAAAATTTAATATGGAGGTAACAAAATGACAGGTATAATCATAGCAATTGTCGCTACACTTGTTGTTTCAATACCTACATCTGTTTTAGTAACAAGTTCGCAAAAGAAAAAACAAGATGCTCGTGACTTAGAAAGTGCGGAAAACAGATCAAAGAAAATGATCGATGATGCTAAACAAGAAGCTGAAAGAATTAAAAAAGACGCAATGATTGAGGCTAAAGATGAGGTTATTAAGCAAAAAGAAGAAGCAGACAGAGAGATTAAACAAAAGAAAGCCGAAATAGAAAAAGCAGAACAAAGAATAAATCAAAGACAAGACCTAGTGGATAAAAGATTTGATTTAATCGAGGAAAAAGAAATAAGTTTTTCTATGAAGCAACAAGCATTAGAGAAGAAAGAAAAAGAACTAGAAAACTCATTCAAAAAAGAAGAAGAGGAATTAGTTAGAATCTCTAGACTTTCGGTTGAAGATGCTAAACGTGAATTAATGGCTAGACTGGAAGATGACATGAAAACAGAAATGGCAAACTACATAGTAGACGCTCAAGCAAAAGCTAAATTTGAAGTAGATAAAAAAGCTAAACAAATGTTAGTTGGAGCTATTCAAAGATGCGCTGCTGACCATACTTCTGAAGCAACTATATCAGTTGTAAATCTACCAAGCGATGATATGAAAGGTAGAATTATAGGAAGAGAAGGTAGAAACATTAAATCTATTGAAACATTAACAGGAATAGATATCATAATAGATGATACTCCAGATGTAATAGTATTATCTAGCTTTGATCCAATCCGTAGAGAAGTAGCTCGTTTAGCAATTGAAAGATTAATTGCAGACGGAAGAATACATCCAGGAAAGATTGAAGAAACAATAGAAAAAGCTAAAGTAGAAGTAGCTAATACAGTTAAGGAAGAAGGAGAAAGAGCTCTTTATGAAACAGGAGTTATTAATCTTCATCCAGACTTAATTCAATTATTAGGTAAATTAAGATATAGAACAAGTTATGGACAAAATGTTCTTAACCACTCTATAGAAGTAGCACATATAGCTGGCCTTCTAGCATCAGAATTAGGACTAGATGTAGCTTTAGCAAAACGTGCTGGACTTCTTCATGATATTGGCAAATCAGTAGACCATGAAGCAGAAGGTACACACGTAGAATTAGGTGTAGAAATACTTAAGAGATACAAAGAATCTGACGCAGTTATTAATGCAGTTCATGCTCACCACGGTGACACTGAACCAACTACAATGGAAGCTGTATTAATTCAAGCAGCAGACGCAGTATCTGCATCAAGACCTGGTGCAAGACGTGAAACTGTAGATACATATATTAAGAGATTACAGAAACTTGAAGAAATTTGTGATGGATATAAAGGTGTAGATAAATCTTATGCTATCCAAGCTGGTAGAGAAGTAAGAATTATTGTTAAACCTGAACAAGTAGATGATTCAGCTGCAACAATAATGGCAAGAAATATTGCTAAACAAATTGAAGCAGAAATGAATTACCCAGGACAAATCAAAGTAAATGTAATTCGTGAAACAAGAGCAGTTGAACTTGCAAAATAATTAAAAGAATAAAAAACGCCATCAACGAAAGTTGAAGGCGTTTTTTATGTTGTAAATTTACATAAAAAGTGGTATAATGTGTACGTTAATATAAATTTCTGATCCAAGTAATTACGAAGGAGGTTTAGGCATGTTTAGGAAGAAGTCATTTATATATAACTGGTGGGTTGGAACTGAAAGCGAAAGACGGTGGTTTGTAGATATTTTTAGCAAAGAACCGCTAACAAGTGATTGCATTATAGTTGGTCAAATTAATTCTCATTTTTATGATATTGAAACCAGCAGACATCCTGTGGTTAAAGTAACTAGAAGTGGAGTAATAACATCCAGCGGAAGATTTTATCCTTTCTCTACAGCACATCCGTTATACATGATGTATCTTAATGAAATTCATAGCAAAGAAAGAGGAGTGGTAGCATTTAATTGGTGTAACGACAAATCATCTGAAAACTGTATACAAGCAGATGTAGTATTTCCTAATGGAGAATGTAAGGAAAATATTGTTTTTGATTTTATACCAATTTTGGATGAGTACAATAATTTTCTTGGGTTTTCTGAAACGCTTCAGTGTAGAGTTGTACTTCAAACTTTTGATACAAGACCTTTTAGACCAGAATATAAAGGTTGGGTGTCTCCGAATGAAGTAAAAGAATCTGCATATAAGCTTTTTGAAAAAAGAAAAGGGCTTGTAAAAGACATGGCAAAACTTTTTAAGAATCTAAAAAAAGAATCTTAATGAATAAAAGGTATAACTTAAATTAACGTTTAAGTTGTACCTTTTATTTTTATACAACCAAAGATATTATTGTAATTTATATTTTGTTTGTAATATAATTATGAAATAGAATAAGTAAAATTACAAAAGAAAAGGTGAAATAATGATAGATATAAACTCGTATTTCGATAACGCATATCGAGGAAGTAAAAATCCGGATTTGTTAAAGATAAAAGAATTCTTAAAGTTATATGATAGTCCAGAAACCAAACTTAAATGTATACATATAGCTGGAACTAATGGAAAAGGTAGTTGCACAGAAATGGTAAGTAACATCCTTGAAAAGCAAGGCTATACAGTAGGTAAGTTTATAACACCGCATTTAATAAATTACAATGAAAGAATTAGCGTAAATAGCGTGCATATAACAGATGAAGAATTAGAAGAATTAATATTAGAATTGCAACCAAAAATGGAGGAATTTGCTATAAATGCAGGTGTAAAATTATCATATTTTGAGATAATAACAATAATTGCGTTCATATATTATACAAGAAAAAATGTAGACTTTGCAGTCTTAGAAACAGGTTTGGGCGGAATAGACGATGCAACTAACATAATAACAAATACACTTGTATCTGTAATATCTTCAGTAGATTATGATCATACAAAAATTTTAGGAGACACACTTACAGAAATAGCTAAAAAGAAAGCTGGAATAATTAAACCAAATTCACATACAGTTATATATAAATTAGCAGATGAAGCAATGTATGTAGTTAAAGAAAAATGTAAGAAAGAAAACAACACGTTACATGTAATAACAGATAAACATATATCTGGATATATATATAATGAAGATTACCAGTATTTTGATTACACAACATTACCTAATGTAGCTGTAAATCTAAAAGGAAAGAAACAGGTAGAAAATGCAAGCGTTTGCATAGAAGTAATGAATATATTAAATAGTATGGGATATAAAGTTTCAAATGAAGCTATATATGAAGGATTAAGAACAGTAGTGCATAAAGCTAGAATGGAAAAAATATCTGAGTTTCCAGATATATATTATGATGGTGCGCACAACGTTCCAGCAATGAAAAGCTTTTTAGATATAACAAAAATGTATTATAAAGAAGAAAAGAGAATATATATTGTATCAATATTAAAAAGAAAAGATTATTCTAAAATGTTAAAGATACTTTTAGAAGATAAAGATGCAACAATAATATTAACATCTGGAGTTGAAGATAAGAAATATGCAACATCACAAATGTTATATGAAGAAGTATTGAAAAATAATAGAGGACCAAATGTATTAATGAAATCTTTAGATGAAGCATTAGAATACGCGTTTAATAAAAGATTAGATTCAGTATCTTTTGTAATAGGAAGTTTTTATACATATGGAAAGGTTATAAATAAAATTAAAGAGCTAAAAGAAAAATGTCGTAAAATGTAAATGGATACTTTGCTAGAACAGCAAGGTATCCGTTTAATTTATACAATAAAAAAATAAAACTTGTTTACAACAAAAATATAAATCATTAAAATGTAAGTATAGTTATTCTTAGCAAACACATAATAGTTTTGGTGATGTTTATGAGAATAAGATTATTAAAGAAAAATGAAATAAAAGAAGTAGCTAAACTTTTAACAGAAGCATATGAAAGTGAGACAAAGGATAGGAGATGGAGTGAAAAGTATGCAGAAAAGTACATATGGTTGCTATATAGAATGTGTAGTAAATTGTGCTTTGTTGCAGTTGAGTATGGTAAAATAGTAGGAGTAACATTAAATGTAATTATGCCGGAATTTAATAAAGAGGTAATAGAATCTAGAGTGCTTGTAGTTCATCCGGATTATAGAAGAAAGAAAATAGGAACAAAATTAATTACAAGAGTGTGTACAAAAGCATTAAATGACTATGGTGTAGAGGAAATGGAAAGCAGTATTTACACATTAACTAATTTTCCTATTACATGGTATGAATGTTTAGGCTTTAGAACTAAGAAGTATTATGAGACTACAAGAGCAAATATAGCAAACATATTAAACAAAGTTTAATGTTTGCTATATCAATCAATATTTGTATCGTTATTATCCTTGTTGCGATGTATTAGAGAAGCACGAGTAATAATATGAGAATTGCTAAATTTATTAAGTATATTATCTACTGTTTTATCTAATTTTTGTTCTTTTTCGTTAAATGTTTCAAATAGATTTAATTGAGTTGTTTCGTCTGGTTCTAGATTGCTAAGACTTATACCAATAAGTCTTAGTGGTTCACCTTTATACATTTTATTAAATATGTTTTTACAGTCCTTAAAAATCTCATTAGTACCATTAGTAGCAAAATCTATAGTTTGAGCCATTGAATATACTTTGAAATTACTAGTTTTTAATGTAACTGTTATGGTATTTGCCTTCATAGATTCTTTTCTAAGTCTATTACAGGTATCTTGAACAACATCTAATATAAATGAATATATGTCATCTATATTAGTTAAATCTGTTACAGAAGTTTTACTGTGACCAACGGATTTAGGAGTTTCTTTTTTGCTATGACGTTCATCTATATCTTTCCCCCAAGCGTAGTTGTACAAGTCTTCTCCTTGAGATTTTAGATGAGCTCGTAAGATAGTGATATCTGTATGAGCAAGTTTGTATACAGTATCAATTCCTAAAGTTTTAAGTTTAGCAGCCGTCTTACCGCCTAATAGAAACATGTTTTCTATAGGTAGTGGCCAAAATTTTTCTTTAATTTCTGAAATATATAATGTATGTATTTTATTTGGTTTTTCAAAATCGCTTGCTACCTTTGCAAGATATTTAGTATCGGATATACCAATGTTTACGGTAAAGCCGAGTTCGTTAAAAATTCTATCTTTAATGTTATTTGCAACTTCCATAACACTACCTAAAAGTGGAATGTATGTAATAAAACATTCATCTATAGAATATGGTTCGATTTCATCAGAGAAATCTTCTAAAAGTTTTCTTAATTTAAGACTTTCCTTCTCGTAATAACTGTGATTAGGCGGAACACATACTAAATCTGGACATTTTTTAACAGCAGAAAAAATAGGTTCACCTGTTTTTACCCCCATATCTTTAGCTGGTTTAGATTTAGCAAGGATAATTCCAGTTCTGTTTTTAGGATCACCTGCTACCGCTGAAGGAATATTTCTTAAGTCGGTTGATTCACCTTCTTTTAATCTTTTAACGGCCTCCCATGAAAGAAATGCGTTGTTAACATCTATATGAAAATATATCTTAGACATTTTATTCACCAAAAATATTATACAAACACTTGTTCTTAATGTCAAGAGGAAGTTTCTGGAGGTGCAGTATGAAGGTCTATGTATTAGAACCTAAAAATAACATTGAGCTTTGTAAATATTTAAGAGATAAAAAAGTATATGAAAAAAATCTAACCTTAGCGGATGTAGTTATAGTAGACAAAGCATTAAATGTTAGAAGGTCTCTAGATATTATAGACATAGCATTAATGCATGGCAAAGAAATACTTTGTATAAAGAATGAGTTTGCTAAAGAATACTATGTTTGTAACTATCTTATTAAAGATGGAGCTAAATATATATGATTAGATAATCCAAAAAACTTCAATTAAAACTCTCTCAATTTTTTACACCCTGGGTGAAAAATTATATACAGTATTAATATAGAAAGTTCTACCCTAAAACATCATAAAAGTAATAAGAAAAAACAACATGTAATAAGAAATATTAATAGTGGGAAGGGTGACGTAATTTGAATAAAAACATAGTAAAAACGGAAATAATTGTTAAAGAAAATAAAATAGGGATAATGAGAGTTGGAAATGTGAATTATATTTCACTTACAGATTTAGCTAAATGTTCTATAGAAGACGAACCATCAGATATTATAAGAAATTGGATGTCTAATAGAAATTCTTTTGAATATTATGGATTATGGGAAATAATTAATAATGAAAATTTTAATTTCGTGGAATTCCACAGAATTAAACTGGAAGATGCAGCGTATAATAGATTTAGCATGACGCCAAGGAAATGGAAAAATAATTTTAATGCAATTGGTATAATTCCTAGTTCTGGAAAATATAGTTTAGGAACATTTGCTCATCCGGATATAGCATTTGAATTTGCAAGTTGGTTATCCCCAGAATTTAAATTATACTTAATAAAAGAATTTGAAAGACTAAAATCTAATGAAGCTTATCAAGAAAAGATTGAGTGGAAAGCAAACAGAATACTGTCGAAAGCTAACTATCTTATTCATACAGATGCAATTAAAAATTATATTATTCCCAATTTAACAGAAGAACAAAAGAATTATATTTATGCAAGTGAAGCGGATGTGCTAAATGTATCGCTTTTTGGAATGACAGCAAAAGAGTGGAGAGAAAGAAATCCCGAACTTGCAAAAGATGGGAATATTAGAGATTATACCGATTTGTTACATTTGATAATATTAAATAATCTAGAAAATATTAATGCAGAATATATAAAAAATAAAATTCCTCAAAAGGATAGACTAATCCTATTAAATGAATCTGCAAAAAATCAAATTAAAATATTGAAGGAAAATAAAAATATAAAAGAGTTAGAAAATTTAGAACAAGAAATAGAAAAAGTACATTTATTGGAAGGCTGAGCTGAAAATAATAAAAAAATATAAAGTAACAGAAATGTGTTGCTTTATATTTTTTATTATTTATATTTTTACTATCTCGTATCTGTTATAATATTATACAAATTAATCCGCTACAACCTTCGTTAATTAATCTTTCTAAAGTTTCTTGTAATTTCATTCTAGCTTCATCGGGCATTTTGTATAATTTGTTGTGAAGACCTTCGTTAACTAATTCGTGTAGAGATTTGCCAAATATGTTAGATTTCCATATAGATTTAGGATCATTTTCAAATTCAGCTAAAAGATATTTAACTAAATCTTCAGATTGTTTTTCGCTTCCTACTATAGGTGAAACTTCAGTTTCTATATCTGCTTTTATCATATGAATAGATGGTGCAGAGGCTTTTAATTTAACACCATATTTAGTTCCTTGTTTAACTATTTCAGGTTCTTCTAGAGTTAATTCATCTATATCTGGAGTTACTATACCATACCCTTTAATATTAACTTCTTCTAAAGCATCTTTAATTTTAGAATAATCTTTCTTTACCTTAGAATAGTCGTTTACAAGAGAGAAGATATCACATTCAGAAGATATTTCATTCCCTGTCTTTTCGCTCAATACTTTGAAGAACCATTCATCCTTAATATCCATTTTTATACTAACACAGCCATCGGACATATTCGCCTCATCTACAGATATGTTCTTAAATATATCCGAATCTTTAATGAAGTTTTCTGTGGTTTTTGTTATCTCTCTAATAGATGTTTCTTTTAAGAAATTATCTTTTACTAGAGCTATTATTTTTTCTTTTAATGGATATGTATTTTCTATCATATTAAACCAGTTAGGAAGTTTGAAACTTATTTCGCTAACAGGAAATTCTTCTAATACTCTAGAAAACATTTCCTTAATATCTTTTTCGGTTAAATCTAATGCATTGCTAGATATAACTGGGACATCATATTTTTCTTCAAGCTCTTGTCTTAATGTTTCTGTTTGATTAGAAGTTGGTTCTTTAGAATTTAGCATAACAATAAACGGCTTGCAGCATTCTTTAAGTTCACGAATAACACGTTCTTCGGCTGCAATATAGTTTTCTCTTGGAATATCTGTAATGCTGCCGTCGGTAGTTACAACAAGGCCAATGGTAGAATGATCACATATTACTTTATGCGTTCCAGTTTCAGCAGCTTTAGCAAAAGGGAGTTCATCTTCTGACCAAGGAGTTCTTACCATTCTTGGCATATTACCTTCAAGATGCCCCATAGCATCGTTTACTAAATATCCTACGCAGTCTACTAGCCTTGCTTTCATTTTAACATTACCATTTAGAGTAATGTCTACAGATTCGTTTGGAACAAATTTAGGCTCTGTAGTCATAATGGTTTTACCGGCAGCACTTTGTGGAAGTTCATCTATTGCACGCTCTTGTTTGTGTGGATTACCTATACTTGGTATAACAAGCCTTTCCATAAAGTTTTTAATAAATGTAGATTTACCGGTTCTTACGGGGCCAACAACCCCAATATATATATCCCCGCCTGTTCTAGCAGATATATCCTTGTAAATATCTATGCTTTTCATAATTTACCTCCATAATTCTTAATACAAATATACGAGCTAGACTAAAAAATATTACAAAATCTATGTGAAAAAATCTAAACTGGATTTTTCACTATACTTTTTTAATAAAATGTAGTAGAATATATTCATGAAAAATTATTCTTAAGGTGGAGGTAATATGAATAAGATATGGAAGATAAAAGAAATAGATAATACAAAAGTAAAAGAATATGTAGAAAAGTTTAAGATTTCTGAAGTAGCAGCTAAGATGTTACTTGCGAAAGACTTAACTGAAGACAAAATTGATGAATATTTAAATCCAAGTATAGAAAAACTACATGACCCATACCTTCTAAACGATATGGATATTCTTGTAGATAGAATAATACTTGCTAAGGATAGAAAAGAAAAAGTAGCCATATATGGAGATTATGATGTTGATGGAATAACAAGCATAACTTTAATATATACATTCCTAAGAGATTTAGGATTAGATATGGTATATTATTTACCAGATAGAATAGAAGAAGGTTATGGATTAAATACAGAAGCTCTAAAGAAACTAAAAGATGACGGAGTTTCTTTAGTAATAACAGTAGACTGTGGTATTTCTGCTGTGAATGAAGTGGAATATGCTAAAAGTATTGGGCTTGATGTGTGTATAACTGACCACCATGAGTGTTCAGATACACTACCTAAAGCAATAAGTATAGTAAATCCAAAAAGACCAGATTCAACGTATCCATTTAATTCTTTAGCTGGAGTAGGGGTAACATTTAAAGTGCTTTCTGCAATAGTTAAAAGATTAGGTTTAGATGAAAATGAATATCTAAAATATTTAGATATAGCTGCAGTTGGAACAATAGCAGATATAGTTCCACTTGTAGGAGAAAATAGAATAATAACAGCTAATGGTTTAGAGTTATTAGCTAAAACTAAAAATGAAGGCTTAAAAGCATTGATGAAGGTTGCTAGAATAGAAAAGGTAGATTCAGACAATGTATCTTTTGGAATAGCGCCAAGAATAAATGCAAGTGGAAGAATGGCAGATGCTACAGTTGCGGTTAAAATGCTTTTAGCAGAAAATGAAATGGAAGCATATAAATATGCTAAAGTTTTAGACGCGCAAAATACAAAAAGACAAGAAGTAGAAAAAGGAATATATAATGAAGCAATAGCTCAAATTGAAAGAGATGGATTAGATAAAAAGAAAACAATGGTTATTGCTGGGGAGAATTGGCATCAAGGAGTAATTGGAATAGTTGCTTCTAAGCTTACAGAAAAATACTTAAAACCAGTTATTCTTTTAGCACATGATGGCGAAACAGCAAAGGGAAGTGGAAGAATACCAGCAGGTATTTCACTTTACGATGCATTATCTGAATGTTCAGAACTATTAACTACATTTGGCGGACATGAATTAGCAGCAGGGCTTACACTAGAAGCTAAAAATATTGAAGCGTTTAGAGAAAAATTCGAACAAGTAATAACTTCTATGAAAGAAGAAGATTTCGTAAGAGTTATAGACATAGATACGGAAATAACTAAAAAAGATATAACATTAAACATTTTAGATGATATAAATCTTTTAGCTCCGTTTGGGCAAAAGAATAAGAAACCAGTATTTATGTATAAGAACTTAAAAGTAACAAGTGTGTCTACGTTAAAAGAAGATAAACACTTAAAGTTTAGGTTAAGTGACGGAGATTTCTATGTGGATGCTGTGTTCTTTGGTGCAGGGAATAGAAGAGATGAAGTAACACTTGGGGATAAGATAGATGTTGCTGTAAATATTTCATTAAACGAATTCCAAGGAAGAAAATCTATACAATTCTTAATGTCAGATTTCAAGAAAAGTATGATGTAGGTAGAATATGTTGGTAAGAGAAACAGAAAACATTGAAGTATATCTTTATCAAATAGAAATAGAAAACACAAGACATATAACAAATACATATGTATTAAAAGATAAAGCTACAAATAA
>JAZOWO010000122.1:0-11615 GCA_045659265.1 Clostridia bacterium
CCTTTATTTTTCTTCTTGTATTATATCACAGGAAGGTTCTTCTAACAACCAAAGTGTATATATGCTTAGTTGTATTTTGGCATATTTATGCTATAATACTGCTATGTAAATTTTACGGAGGTGTTTCTATGGATTCTACAAATTACATAGATACTATTAAATGTTCTTTAGATGAACTATTAGAGTTAGTGAATGTGAATGAAGTTAAGGATTTTCTAGATAGATATAACGCTATATCTGAATCTGGCAGCAATATTACTATTAGCAGCATGCAAGATACTACAAAAAGTACAATTAAGCAAATACTAATGTTACTAGCAGTTGTGGCTAAAAAAGATTTGAAAGACATATATGAAAGATTAGATTTTATTGACTGTGTTTTAGATGAAGATAATTATTTCTTTGAAACTCCATATAGACCAAGTAGAGATATTTCTATTCCTTCAATGTTTCATACTAATCTCGAATTTATACATACGTATTATTACACTTTATGGACTACTAAGGTTGAAAAACTACCTGATACTAAGAGTAAAGAGCTTGTTAACAAACTCTTTACTGCTTGGGCAGAATATTTAGAATTAGATAAGAATAACAAATATTACACTACTTTAATTAATGAAATTAATATTAATGACGAGGATAAGCTTATGAGCGCAGCTAGTGCTATGTCTACTTCTGCTTTTAATACAATGGAATATGAATACATCGATTCTTTTTATCCACCTTTCTATTTAGATGATTAATATTAATAACAAATAATCCAGCTCTTTTATGACTGGATTATTTTTGTTATTCTATATATTTATTTCTCTATCTGCTATTTTGTTTGCAAAGTATCTATCGTGTGATGCAAATAATATTGTACCTTTGTATTCTTTTAGATTTTCTTCTAAGAGTTCTCTTGTAGATATATCTAGGTGATTTGTAGGTTCATCTAGTATAAGGAAGTTAGTTTGTTTTATTACTAATTCTGCTATTAGTAGTCTTACTCTTTCTCCTCCAGATAATTCTTTTAATCTCTTAAATACATTATCTCCATAAAACATATATTTTGCTAGGAAGTTTCTTGCTTCTGTTTCACTTCCACCGTGAGTTTTGAAGAAATATTCTAATACTGTATCTTGTTCACTTTCGAACTTTATTTCTTGTGGTATATATCCTATCTTTACAGATGGATTTATCTTTATTTCTCCAGTGTAATCTTTGTCTTTTCCTAGTATTATTTTTATTAGCGTAGATTTACCAGATCCATTTTTACCTTTAAGTTGGACTTTTTCTCCTCCGTATACTCCCATGTTAAACTTAGTAAACACAGTTTTGTTAGGATAACTTTTATTTAAGTTTTTAATTACTAATATATCTTTTCCAGCTTTTCCACAAGAGTTTATCTTTATTGGTAATACTGTTTCTATTCTTTTTTCTAATACTTCTACTTTCTCTAATCTTTTTTCTATAGATTTAGCACGTTTGAAGAACATTTCATTTCCAGCAAGCCTACCGAACTCTCTAAGCTTCTTTATGCTTTCTTTCATCTTTTCTATCTGCTTTTGTTGTGACTTGTAGTTCTCAAACTCAGCTAGTGTTCTTCTTTCATCTTCTTCTAAGAAGTATGTGTAATTACCAAAATATATCTTTGCACGACCATTTTCTAGAAGTATTGTTTTAGTAGCGACCTTGTCTAGAAAATATCTGTCATGGGATATTAACAGTATTGTTCCTTTATATTCTATTAAAAAGCTTTCTAGCCATTCTAGTGTTTCTATGTCTAAATGGTTAGTTGGTTCATCTAAAAGTAATATACTTGGATTCTTAAGAAGTATAGCGGCAAGATTTACTATTGTTTTTTCCCCACCACTTAGTGTGTTATATTCTTTCTTTAGGTATTCTTTATCTAGTTTAAATCCAGAACATATCTTTTTGAATTTTTCTTCTAGTTCATATCCACCTAAAGCAATATATTTTTCTTGTAATCTACCATATTTCTTAAGTACATCTTCTAAGTCTTCATTATCACTTGCCATCTTAAGTTCTAATTCTCTTAGTCTACTTTCTATTTCTGTATATTCCTTAAAGCTTTCTTTTAGGTAGTCTTCTACTATTATGTTAGTAGGTTCGCTTTCATATACTTGTTTTAAGTATCCAATACTTGCACCTTTTCTTATATTTACGGTACCTTCCTCGTGATTTTCTATGCCACTTATTATTCTAAATATTGTGGACTTCCCCGAACCATTTTCGCCTATTAGCGATATTCTTTCATGAGTATTGACCGCAAAAGTTACACCGTCTAAAACATTCTTTAGACCGTAATTCTTCTTTACATTATTTAATTCTATTTCTATCATTGTTATATCTCCTTATCTTACTATTTTTTAAGTATAACGAGATATATTTGCTATGTTACTTTAAACTATTACAACCCATAGCAATTATCTCGTTGTAATAGCTTGACAGCCGAAGCCTCTGTATTTGTTTTCCTCCATAAATTTTTGTTTGTTAGTCATTGTAATTCCTCCAATTTTTCTTACAATATATATTTTACCACAGATTAAAGGATTTGTGAAGATTGGATGTGCATTTGGCCGTACAATGGTGTTACAAGTCTCTTATACTCTATTTCATTTATTACAGTTGGCGGTGAAAGTTTCTCTTTTTCATACCAAAATGGTTGTTCATATAAATTGTTGAATGCATCTTTATACGCTATTGCCATTGTACATGTATATAAGTGTTGCACTTTATGTTCTTCCAAATAATATACTCTAATCATTATTGTTTCATCTTTTTGCACCTTCATCTCATCATATATACTACTATTAACTATACCTTTTTCGATTGCAAAATCTAATCCATTATATTCCAGTAGCATATTGTGTTCCTTAAATATAGCACATAGTGCTAATTCGTTGACATCCGAGTTGCCTATGTTTTTTAAGTAATAATCTATGTATTTATATTTTGTTTTCTCTTTAATATCCTCTGGATATATGATTTTGCATTTTTTGAAATCATTTGTATACTCATATCTATATGGCACTAAAAACGCTTCTAAAGTTGGTTTTTCAGTTCCCATTTCAACAACTTTCTCTAACTTAAACTCAGCTTTATTTTCATACTTTCGTTCATTTTCTCTCCTAGCTTCATCTTTTCGTCTTTCCTTTAAATCTTTCGATGATAAATATATAGATGTTGCAGAAGAAATAAAGCCTCCCACAATAACGCCTATTATAGTTGTTAAGAACGAATTTGTATTAATATAATCAAAGATTTCTCTCATTTAATTACCTCCACTTATAACTATTTCTTATATAGTTCTATATCTCCACAAGAACCCCTGTCTGTAAAATATTCTCCTTTAATATTATTAATATCGTTAAGATTTAATTTGCAAGTCCCATAATGAATTGCGCTTCTATTCCTAACCTTTTGATTAGGCTCATTAATATATGTATATGTAAGATACCAAATTCCATTGTCTTGATGTACGCTTGCTATAATAGATTTGCTAAAGCTCTCGTCACTCTTCATTTCCACTCTTACAAAGAGCAAATCTTGATGTATTGTTAAATCTACTTCTTTACTTTTATATTTTCCATCATATTGATACTTTATTACCGCTTTATACTTCTTTTTTAAGCGTGGCGTTTTTTCTAAAAAATCATATCTCCATATAATTTTTTCGTATATCCACGCCACAAAAAGACAGATTGTAACAGAATAGCCGATTGCATCAAATAGATTTATATTTAATAAGAATTTTAACAAAACAAATATAATAATACCTAAGTATATAAACTTTTGTAAACATTTATTATCCATTAATCTCTTAACTCCACTGTTTTATCCAGCAATTCTATAAACATTAATATGTTTATATAAATCTCATCGTTTTTTATCAAAGGCTTTATACCGTTTCCTTCCTTAAAGTCTCTAATTTTATGCTTCATCGAACACAAGCTGTTTATAATCAGTTTTACTCCTAATTCTAAACTATATGTATAGTCACTAAACACGCCATCAGGCAGATTATACAGCAATGATTCCAATTGAAAAGACCCTAATTTTTCATAGCCCAAATCCCTCTTGATATTTTTAAAGATTCTAACATATCTTTTATAATTGTAGTCCGTTCTTTTATTTTTATTTTTAGAATTATCAATATGTTGTAGTGGATAATTTATTATTTTTTCACCATTGTCAGTATAGAAATATATGCCATCCCTAACAGACTTAGCATAAAAAGCTGGCACTACGTCAATATCCTTTCTAGCACTATTTCCTTTTACTTTAATTGACTTATTCTTTCTTTCAACATTTTCCTTTCCAAAGTGCATAGCTAAAGCATTTAATATCGATTGTTTATACTTTTCAAAACCTATTGGAATGATAGGCTTATAAAGAATTGCCACGTCTACATCACTTGTGTGCTTTATGTTCGTCTTATTTGCATATGATCCTTGCAATAGAATTGTCAAGGTTGCACCATATTTGTCCCTTTTTTCATAATAGAAAGTATACTCATCATATTGTTTCAACTCTTCATCTAAATCATAACCTGCTTTTACCAATGCATCCCTAACCATTCTAATAGCTCTCTTGCACATTTCGTTTTCAGTATCACTAATAGGTTCTGCATATTCTTTTAATTTTTCACGTGTATAAATCATTTATTTTCCCCCATTTCTTAAGAATTTTATTATAACGTTTTTCATATTATTATCTCCTTACAAAAAAGTCTTTTCACACAATCGGTGAAAAGACTTTTTATTCTAGTTTTTCTATTGAAATCTTCAATTTCATACCGATCACCTCTCATATAAGACCGGTAAAACGCAAAGTACCCTCTTTACAATTAATACAAATTGTAATATAATACTAGTATGTATATGGATCTTGCCGGATTTAAATATACATACTAGGACCTTGCGTTTCGCCTGGTTCTTTTTTTTTGCTTCTTTAGTGCCTAGCTTAGAAAGGCATATTATTTAATTGAGTTAAAAATTTTTTCATTTCTTCTTTATCAGGTTGCATTATTATCTTATCTTTTTTAAATATACTTGATATTAACACATCACCCTTCAACCTTTTATCATTCACTCTAATATCAGACACTTTCTTCGCTTCTACTATACCATCTATATTATTTAACAAATATATAGCATCTTGTTTAAACAGAATCTCTTCTTGCGAATTAATACAATCAAATATTTCTGGTAAATTAGTCGTAAAGATTATTTGAGTTGCATTATTATCCAACTGAACAAACAACCTTAATATTAAAAATATTAGTTCCTTGTGCATATTGGCTTCCAATTCATCTATTAATAGAACCCCGTTCTTTCTTATTATTTTTATTGCTTGTATAACCAAATTTAAAAAACGTTTGGTTCCTGTAGATAATCGGTTCCTTGTAATGTTTCCACCAGTTTTTAATTCATAAAGTAGCTCCTCGTCATCATTATCTGGTTTCATCGTAACTTTATTTATTTTAGGGTCAATTATTTTAATTATTCTTTCAAAAACTTCAGGTTCTTTCTTATAGAACTTTAAAAATTCAAATTCTTCTTGCATTTCTATATTGTGGGCTGTAATAATACCCGAATCATTAACATAATGATTTACAAAGGCTTTAATATAATCATGCTGTTTTTTTAATCTTTCTTTGTTTACACCATCTAAATTTATCATATTATTATAATATCTATTAATATAATACATTTGACTTTCAGATACATCTTTCGAATTAAGTATTTCCTTCTCTACGCCTTTGAAGGTCTTTCTGTATGTAAACTTTTCTTCAGTTATTCTTTTAGTGCCACCGTTGAACTGCAGCTTGTATTTATAATAACCGGTATTTTCACCACTTTCTATATACATTTCTACTTCAATGCACGTATCTTCTTCTTTTTTACTTACATGTTGTACTTCTAAACACATACTACTATTTAATTTTTCGATTCTCTGCCTTATTATATTGTTTTCAGCATCTTCCATAATTAATTTCTTAATAGCATTCTTTTCTTCTGCATAATCAAACGTCATAATTGGCTCCATAAACAGGCCGCCTAAAGTTGCTAATGCCATGATAACAGTTGTTTTCCCACTAGCATTACCGGCCAAAAGACCAATTAATTTATTTATATATATACCATCATGCGTCTTATACAGACATATTTGCTTTTCCTTATTACGACTCTTCGCCACAAAATCAAAAGACACATCATTTAATATACCTTCAAAATTTTTAATATATATATGAGTAAACATTTCTCTCACCTTCCACTTGATTTTATCACTATAGAACAAGGTTGTCAAGCTTTTTGTTGCGAATTATGCCTAAAAGGGTATATTGTTTCTGTTTTTTTGTCGAATAGTCATATTTTTCAGGAGATTATTCCCCGTCATGTCGAATAGTAGCTTGTTATGTTTATTGATATTTCATTTTATAATTTAGCATGTATTATCATATCTTTACACCCAACCATATACTTTTTTCGACATAAATTCTAATTTGCGTTTGTTTTATTCCAGTGATATAATAACTTTGTTAGGAGGTCACAATGGCAAAATTACCATATGATAAATATTCAAAAGAATCTATACTTGCTTACGCCGAAAAGTTAATAGATAAAACATTTAAAGATGTATTAGATTCTTATCCATTAATTACAGAAGAATTAAAAGAAAATTTATATAAACAATTTAATAGTTCTTCTTCAAAAGGTTCTTTAGGCAATCTTTTAGAAGAATACTATTTCTTATATGAGCCAACACCCAAACAAGCTCCAGATTTCGAAAAAGCAGGTGTTGAACTTAAGGTTACACCATATTTAACAAACAAAAATGGCGAACTTCGAGCTAAAGAACGTCTAGTTTTAACAATGATAGACTTTATGGAAGATTATAAATATTCATTCGAAGATAGCCATTTATACCAAAAGTGTGCTCTTATGCTAATAATTAACTATCTATATTCACAGGACACAGAACGCATAAACTTCCCTATTAAGTATGTTAATTTATTTAGTTTTCCAGAGGCAGACTTGGAAATTATTAAACAAGACTATAATGTTATTATAAATAAAATTAAAGCTGGTAAAGCTCACGAAATATCCGAAGGAGATACAAACTACTTAGGTGCTTGTCCAAAAGGAGCTAATAAAGATTCTGTTAGAAAACAACCTTTTAGTAACGAATTAGCAATGCAAAGAGCTTTTTGTTTGAAAAACTCATATATGACTTATGTATTAAATAACTATATAGCTAGTTCATGTAGTTCAGAATCACTTATTAAAGATGCTTCTGTGCTTAAAACCGCTACATTAGAAGAATATATATTGTCTAAGCTTTCTAGATATTACGGTAAAGATATCCTATACCTAAAAGATTTATTTGGCATTCCTTATTCAACTTCTCATAAAGCTTTTACATATTATCTTGCAAAAAACATGTTAGAAGTTGTTAACGATAGAATTGAAGAATTTGAAAAAGCAAATATAAAAATAAAAGCTATTAGAGTAAACAAAAACAATATGCCTAAAGAAGCTATGTCTTTCCCATCTTTCAAATATACAGAGATTATTAACGAAGAATGGGAAACATCAGAATTATATACAACATTTTCAGAAACAAAATATTTGTTTATGATTTACGAAATACAAGAAGACGAATCATTGACGTTCAAAAAAGCTATGTTCTGGAATGTTCCAACCAAAGATTTAAACACCGAAATTAAAAAGGTTTGGGAAGAAACTGTAGCAAGAATTAAATTAGGCGAATATGAACATTTGCCAAAAGCTATAGAAAGTCCTATTCTTCATGTTAGGCCGCATGCAGCAAATGCAGAAGATGTATATCCTACACCAGATGGCGGTAGTACTGTAAAGAAATGTTTTTGGCTAAACAGAGAATACATTAAAAAACAAATTCTTAAAAGCGAAGACTAATTGTCTTCGCTTTCAAATATTTCATTTAATGTTAATCCCATTTTTTCTATAAGCCCCACTACTAAAGCATTACCCATACAGAAATATCTAAAGTTTTGTGGCATCCCTGTATTAGTCCAATCGTCTGGGAATCCATTTATTCTTTCAGTTTCCATCGGAGTTAATATTCTAAATGCATTGTTCGTTGGGTCTTGTATTACATGTGTACTTCTATTTAGACTTCCTTCACTTGTTAGCATTGTTCTAGCCGGTTTATCTAGTGGGTCTGGAAATGCTATCGCGCCTTCTCTAAAATGATACTCAAAAGGTGTTCCTGCTTTTCTTAATATATCCTTTGCCCCTTTTAGATAATTCCATTTTTCAAGATTATCTCCTAGGAAGAATTTATCTTCTACTTCTTCTTTTTCAAGAATTTCTTTTAATGTCGTAGGAAGCTTTTCTACAGGAGTTACTTCTTCAGTATATATTTTACCGTTTCTCATTACTCCTGCGTTCTTAAAGTCCATTTTGAAGTTATCTGACACATCATATATATCTTCATACTTAAAATCTATTTCCTTACCGTTTACTAGTGGATTTATATCAAACTGTTTTATAAAGAATCCGATTTTTATGTATTATATTTTCTAGTTGTTCATTCTCTATTTTTTCGTAATAATTAGTATTGTTCTTGCATGCAAATATAAATGTTCTTCTTCTTCTTTGTGCAAATCCATATTCTGCTGCATTTATTACTCTCCACTCTACTGTATAACCCAAATCATTAAAACAAGCTAGTATTACTCCAAAATCTCTTCCACGTTGATTAGCTGGAGATTTTAATAATCTGTCTACGTTTTCTAATAATATAAACTTAGGTTGTTTTGCTTCAAGTATATCTCTTATTTGCCACCAAAGCACACCTTTTTTGCCTTCCATTCCCTTTGCTCCAGTTCTTGCTACTGAATAATCTTGGCAAGGGAACCCACCAACAAGTAAATTATGATCTGGTATTTCAGCCTTATTTACTGTGGCAATATCCTCATTTATATAATTCTCATTTTCTCCAAAATGACTAACATAACAATCATATGCATATTGTGATTTTTTCCCAGGTTCCCATTGATTTGCCCATACTGTTTCCCAGTTTTCATCGGCTCTTTCTAAACCAATTCTAAAACCACCTACGCCTGCAAATAATTCGCAAACTGTCTTTTCCATATTGTAACCTCTCTTTTACATGTGTATTATACACTTTTCCAATCAATAAAGCAAGATCAGACTGTGTAAATTATATAACTTTTTAGGGCAAAGATCAAGCCTTGAGATTAAAATATTATATTTTTTTACTTCCCTTGCTTTTCCTTAATTCTCTTAGCTTCATCCTTGATGATGTTGCCAAGTGCTGCTTCTTCTATTTCTAGAGTCTTTTCATTTGCTTCAGATTTATCTGCAAATGTATCAAATATCTTTTGTTTTTCTTCTAGTAAGTCTGTTATTCTTTCATCTATTGTATTGTCACAAAGTAGTCTATGTACAAGTACATTTCTAGATTGTCCCATTCTATATGCTCTAGATATTGCTTGGTTTTCTGTTGATGGTTTGAGTTGTGGTTCACATAGAATTACTACACTTGCTGATTGTATGTTTAGTCCTGTTCCACCTGCTATTATTTGTGCTAGTATTACACTTCCTGATGGTGCTTTATCTAGTTCATCTATTATTGCTTGTCTTTTAGCTGAATCTATTGCTCCTGTTATTACTCCTACGCATTCTTTTTCTAACATTTTAGATATTTTTTCTATTGTGTCTAAGAAGAATGAGAATATTATTACTTTTCTATCTTCTTCTTTTGCTTGTTCTACTAGTTCTAGTAATCTTGTTGCTTTAGATGATTGTGTTAGGTCATCTATATGCCAAGATAATCTTCTTGCATCTGGATATGATCCATTTAGTATAGTATCCTCGTACACCTTTTCTTCGTATGGTGTCATTGTACACCAATCTTTGTACTCAGTTAACTCTGGTAATTCTGTTAATACATCTTCTCTTTTTCTTCTATAGTATACCGGTGCTACTTTTTCTCTAAACTTAATTGCAGTAGACAAGTATCCTATTCTTGCAACTTGTGAGTAAACTTCGTGATTTAGTATTCCTATTAATCCTATCATCTCATCTACTCTGTTTTCTAATGCAGTTCCTGTCATAAACAACATTCTTTCTGCATGGTTACTTAATCTTATTGTATTAACTGTTCTTTGTGCTTCTGGATTTTTAATATAATGTGCTTCATCTACTACAAGCATAGAATATTTGTATCCTTCTTCTAGCACAATGTTATCTGTTGTTTCAAATGTAGTTACAGCAACTCCACCATTTTTAACCCATTTGCTAAGACCCGTTTTTATACTACTTCCATGTATCTTTATTGGTTCTAGATTACTATGTTTCTTTATCTCTCTGCACCAGTTAACAACAACACTGGCTGGACATACTACAAGGAAGTGTGTTGCCCCTGTATTTCTTAGCGATACCATAGACGCTATAGCTTGAACCGTCTTCCCTAGGCCCATCTCGTCTCCTAGAAGCACTTTCTTTTGGTGTAGGATATATTTTGTACCAACTTCTTGATAATGTCTCAAAGTGCAATTTAAGCCGTCTAGATACAATGGTTCTTCTAATATTTCATTTGCTAATTCTTCTGGTAATCCATAGTAGTAGTCGTCATTTCCTAAAGCGCCTGGACATAGTTCTTCAATTACAGCATAATATGCTGCTGTATCTTTTGCAAAGTCTATCCAAGTATCGAATTTATTCTTTCTTCCAGTATTGTTATATTGTTCTAGCAACTCTTTTACTCTTGTACAGAAACCTTCTTCTTTTATATTTGTCTTTAACCAGTTATATTTTGCAATGCTTTCTTGTTTTTCTTCTTTTGTACTAAAGTAATATTTTATTCCGTTTGCTAGTTCATTAAACAGCTTAAAGTCTTCTTCTATTTTAACCGTTAATTCTTCATCTAGTTTAATCTTTTCATCTAATATTTTCTTTTTCTCTTTATACTTGTATATAGCATAAACAGTTTGAGTAGTATAGAAGGTTTTCTTATCTGTAGTTAATCTAATTTTCATATTTTGTCTTGTATCTTTTAATATTCTGTCACAGATTGCTTCTATTTGGTAAGCACCTTTTTCTCCTATACCTGGCATTTGTACTAAATACCTATGTGTACAATCATATACATTAGCTATACTTGTATATCCAAAGTCTTTTAATGCTTGTATCTTTATTCCATTCTTATCTCTATTTAATTCTTCAAGAGGTAGACTTTTTAATACATCTTTAACCTCTTGTTCCATAAGCTCATCTACTGCTTTTTTAACTTCTTCTTTAGCTCTTAAAAAGTCTTCTTCCATTCTCTTTAAATCACTTACAAAGTATCCATATTCGTCCTTTAAGCGTTCTATAAAACTTACCTTTTTACCAACATCTGTTATGAATGGCTTTATTACAAACAGTATCTTTTGGTATTCTTCTTCATTATCCATTACATCTGCTAGCACTTCAGATTTAGCAGTACTCATTAAGCTATTTAGTCTTGTTATTGCATTAGAAGAATCTAAATAGAATTGCTCATTTTCTGGATATTTAAGTCTATCATAGGCTTGTTTTGCGTACCCTTTTCTT
>JAZOWO010000123.1:0-8925 GCA_045659265.1 Clostridia bacterium
GAATCTGCTAAAAGAATGTTTGAAACAGGTGTAGATGCTATAATGGTAGGTAGAGCAGCATTTGGTAATCCATGGATATTTAAGAGCATATTAGAAGGTAAAGAATATATACCAACATTAGAAGAAAGATTTAGTGTAATACGTGAGCATTTAGATTTAGCCCTGTCTCGTGAAAGAGAAGAAGTTGCTATACCTAAAATGCGTAAACATATATCTTGGTATTTCAAGGGATTAAAACATAGTAGCATTGCAAGAGATAAAATAAACAAAGAACTTACATATGATGGTGTGGTAAACATCTTAAATGAATATTATGAAATGTTAAAGAGGGAAGAATAGCATAACAAAATGTATAATTTATTAACAGGACACAGTGAAAATATTTAATTCTCACTTTATGTCCTGTTATTTTTTTATCATATATTATACAATTATGACTAGAAAGAGGTGGAGTTATGGATCAAGAAAAGATAGGAAGATTTATAGCAGAAAGAAGAAAAGATAAAAATATGACGCAAGAACAAATGGCAGAAAAATTAGGAGTGTCTAGTAAATCAATAAGTCGTTGGGAAAACGGAAAGACTATGCCAGATGTTTCTTTGTTTGAAGTGTTATGCGAAGAATTAAATATAACGGTTAATGAATTGTTAAAAGGAGAAAAAATAACATCAAAAAACAAATCAATTAACTTATCTGCTAAAACACTTTTAGATTATACAAACTATGTTAAGAGAAAAAACAAAAGAATAATATTAACAATACTTTTTATAATGAGTTTATTACCGATGCTGATGAATCAATATGGTGGATTGAAAGGCGTACAAGAAATTACAGGATTAATTAATTTATTAAATCCAATTGGAATAATATCTGTAGTTGTATTTCTTTTAGGCGTATGGCTACCATTTAAGAAAGATATAATAGGTAAAATATTAGGTGGAATTGGTGTAATAGGAATTGTTGTATCTGAAATATATAAATTTTTTACTTGGCATATTATGAACATAACTGGCGAGATGAGTTTAACAAATAGTATAGAATTTGCTTTTCCGGAATTCTATATTGGAATGGGAATATCTTTAATTATGGTAGTTATATATTTTTTAATAGATAAAATAATAAAAGAATAACAGTTAGTGTAACCGCTAACTGTTATTTACATATAATAAAATATATGTATAGGTGAAGTATGTTAAAACGTGGAGATATATTTTATGCAGATTTAGGAGAGGTGGTAGGGAGTGAACAGGCTGGTCTAAGGCCTGTTGTAATTATACAAAATAATATGGGAAACAAATATAGCAAGACGGTAATAGTTCTTCCAATAACATCAAAGGTAAAAAAAGACCTTCCTACACATGTTAAAATATCTGGTAATAATTATGGATTAGAAAAAGATTCTGTAATTTTAGTAGAACAGATTAGAACATTGGATAAAACAAGACTTAAAGAAAGGATAGGAAGAGTAGATAAAGAAGTGTTAAAAAAGATTAAAGAGGCCGTTATAATAAGCTGTGGACTAAGAGGAAATGTTACTTTTTTAGACCTTTTTAAGAAATTTCAAAATATGTGACAAAATATGTGAAATTTCCTTGCAATATGTTTTTTCGAATGTTAAAATAAAGTCAGTAGTATATAAAATTACTCTAATATAATTAAAGGAGAATAGCATATGGACAGTAGACTAAAAATCAAAGCTTATGTAACATCGTACTCTGAGGAAGTCACTGGCAGCTGCAATCATGTGAAGGTTGACTGGCCGGATGGTCGGGAACTTTCGTTTGTAGTGGATTGTGGATTGTTCCAGGAAAAAGAACATTTAGAAAGGAATGCTGAGAAGTTCGGTATTACGCCAAGCAACATCGCTTTTGCGATTGCAACTCACGTACACACTGACCATGTTGGTCGGTTCCCGTACCTTGTAAAGAAAGGTTTTATGGGTAGAATTTACACTACCGAAGAAACCAAACAGTTGTTGCCCGCTATCTTGAATGAGACGTGCGACAGAATGCAAGAGGAGTACGAAGTTGCTCTCAAAAAGTACAAAGCAGAGAAACAAGCAGTGCGTAAAGCAAAGCTTGATTCGAAGGGCCGCGGCAAGAGAGATAAACAGCGTAGAGAGTATACCAAAGAAAAACCTAAGGCTGTAACTCACATGCCCGTTTTAATTTTTGAAAGAAAAGACATTGATGTCTGTTTAGATAGAGTTAACACGGTAGCACCTTTTGAAACTTTCTATCCTGCAGAAGGTCTCGAAGTAACGTTTTATCCTAACGCTCATATCGGTGGTGCGGTTCTCGTACACGTAAGAGCCTATGATGAAAATGAAGAGTTGAACTTCTTGTTCACTGGAGACCTGGGAATGACAAATCCTGTCACTGGCGGAGAAACCATTATCCCTGATGAAGTCTGTGAAAAAATTGACTTTGTCGTATCTGAAGCAACCTACGGAGCATCTGATGGCCCTCGTGATGATGAAGGCGAAAGACAAAGACATATTAAAATCTTGGAAAGCGTATATAAGAAACGCGGAACGGTAATGTATATGTCCAACTCTCTTGAGAGACCTCAGAAGGTCTGTGCAGACCTTGTAAGCATGCAGAAGGAAAATGTATTTGAAGGAATTAAGGATTTCAAAATCTATTTTGACTCCACATTCGGTATCAAGTGCCATTCCAAGTATGTAAAACTTTACGGTGACGACTATGTTCCCGAAAAGTTCCAAATCATCGATAAGACCACTCGCGACATCGTAGCCGCAGAAGAAGGCCCTAAGATGATTATCTGCACATCGCCGAGACTCTATCAAGGCTCGTTCGTAACGTATGGTTCTAAGATGCTTGCAAGCAAGAATGTAACGCTTATCTTTGTAGCATACATTCCTGAGAATGTAAGAAACATCGTAAACCTGCCTCGTGGTACTGAGATTGACTATATGGGAGAAAAGGTCAGACTCATGTGTAAGATGTATAACTTTAGTTATTACTCTTCCCACATCACTCCTGAGGATTTGGACGAGTTCCTTGCAAGGTTCAAAAACGCAAAAGCACTTCTTTTCAACCATGGTACTGTAGAAGCCAAGACAAACTATGTAAGAAGATACAAGACGGATGAGAACTCTACTCACAACCTCTTGTTCGGAAGAACGGTTATGCTTACTTCTGACGGCATCAAGAAGTATTTCTAAGCTTAAGTCTCAAATTAGGGCTAACACCTAAAGGTGTTAGCTCTTTTTTGTGTGAATTTAAGTGAATTTTATAAAAACTTGCAACATTTTCGCTTTTTTGGTAAAATATTATATGTAAAAATTTGAGGTGGTATATATGGCAAACGTATTAGATTATATAAAATGGAGAGGGGATTTAAGTGTAACCCAAGATGGCTTTAATGAAGTAGATGGATTAATACTTTCAAGAGCATCATATTTTCCTTTTGAATCTTTGATGAAAGAAGGAGAAACAGTTACATTTAGAGAATTAGGTGAAAGATATTCTAAGCTAGATTCTAAGAAGTTAAATATCCTTTGGCCAGATGATGTGGATTTAATACCAGCTATGGGTTCTTGTAAAAGATTTGGTGAAATGCAAGTAACTAAATACGATCACAAGATAATAAAAGAAAAAGATATTCAATATGCAGCTGTAACTATACTTATGCCAAACGATACAATCTATGTATCATATAGAGGTACAGATAGTACTGTAGTAGGTTGGAAAGAAGACCTTAATATGACATTTATGACTCATGTAGCTTCACAAATAGAAGGGGTTAAATATCTAGAACAAGTAGCTAAAGAGTTTGGGGATAAAAAGATATTAGTTGGTGGTCATTCTAAAGGCGGTAATGTTGCGGTATATTCTGCGATGTTTGCAAGTAAAGATGTTAACGACAGAATTATTACTGTATACAACAACGAAGGCCCTGGATTTAATAGAGAAATACTTGAGACTGAAGAATACAAAGAAATTATTAAAAAGGTAGAAACATATATTCCACAAGATTCTGTTTTTGGTAGAATGCTATATAACGAAGGTAGATATACAGTTGTTAAAAGTAACGAGTTCGGTGTTATGCAACATGATTTATACAGCTGGGAAGTTGAAGGAAATAGTTTTGTAAAACTTAAAGAAGTAACAAACGGAAGTAAGTTTATAGATAAAGCGTTAAAAGATTGGTTAGAAAAAACTGATCCTAAGAAACGTGAACAAGTAATAGAAACAGTATTTGAAATAATAAACACAACAAATATAGAATCATTCAAAGAACTTGTTAAAAATCCTATAGCAAAGGGTAAAATAATACTTTCTTCATACAAAGGGTTAGATGAAGAAACAAAAGATATGGTTGTTAAAACAATAACAATGTTATTTAAGATAATGAAAGATAATTTTGTAGAAGAAACAAAATTAAAAAGTAAAGCAAAAAAAGAAGGGAAAAAGAATGTTAGAACTGAACAAACAGTATAGCTTCAAAATTAAAGATGTTGGTATGAACTTTGAAGGTGTAACAAAAACAGAAGATGGACTTACTGTATTTATACCTGGTACACTTAAAGATGAAGAAGTAACAGCTAAAATAATTAAAGTTAATAAAAACTATGCTTTAGGAGACTTAAGAGAAATAACTAAAAAGTCTTCAAAAAGAGTAGAACCAATGTGTAGATATTATTCTAGATGTGGTGGCTGTGAAGCTATGCATACAGACTATGCTAATACTTTAGAAATAAAGAAAGAAAAGGTAGTAAATAATATAAAGAAACAAGGATTAGATGAAAATCTTGTTACAGACATATTTGGTATGGGCAAGCCAGTATATTACAGAAACAAAGTTCAATATCCTATGTTAAACCGTAATGGTAAAAACTATGTTGGTATGTATGAAAAAGGCAGCCACGACTTAGTAAATAACAAAGAGTGTTACATACAAGATGAAACAACACATAAAGTTGCAAGAAGACTATTCGAGCTTTTAGATAAAGAAAAGTTTGTAGGATACAACGAAAAAACTCTTAATGGAGATATTCGTAACATAATGGTTAGACGTGGTATACATACTGATGAAGTTATGTGTGTATTAGTTGTAACAGATAAGTGTTTTGCAAAAGATACTAGAATGGATAATGTAGTAAAAGAAATTACTAAAGAATATCCAAATATTAAATCTTTTGTATTAAATATAAATAGCAAAAATACAAATGTAATACTTTCAGATGAGAATGTATGTATTTATGGAAATGAATATATAACAGATAAAATAGGAGAATATACATTTAAGATTACAGCAGATTCATTCTTCCAAGTAAATACGCTTCAAGCAGAAGTGTTATACAACCTTCTAAAAACAGAAATGGAGTTAGAAAAGGACAAAACTGTGCTAGAGTTATATAGTGGAGTTGGAAGTATAGGTATATATTTATCTAAAGAAGTAAAAGATATATATGCAGTAGAAATTGTAGAATCTGCAGTAGAAGCTGCTAAAGAAAATGCTAGAATAAACAATGTAGAAAATGTAATACATGTTTTAGGAGATGCTACGAAAGAAACATTAAAGCTAAAAGAAGAAGGTAAGTTTTTTGATTATATAGTAGTAGATCCACCAAGAAAAGGTTTAGATGAACGAGGTGTAGAATTAATACTAACACTTGAACCAGAAAAGATTGGATATGTAAGTTGTAATTCTGCAACACTTGCAAGAGACTTAAAGCTACTATCTACTAAATATAATATTAAGAATGTAAAAATGGTAGATATGTTCCCTTGGACAAGTCATATAGAATGTGTAGCAGTACTTAAACTTAAGAAATAGAAAGGTGAAATTCTTATGTGGACAGAAAGAGAAAAAGAACTAACAGATTTAACTAATATAGAGAAGTATTTAGATGAAATGGATAATTTTCATGATTATATGATAGGAAATATATCATATAACTCAGAAAAACAAGAAGCAAGAATTTGTGTTGAAACTGAACATGATGTAAAGAATAGCTCTAAAGAGGGGCTTATATGGAATTTTGATTTTGAACAAGTAACAAACATCTTAATTGGCGTAGATTCAATGCTTTCGTGTTGTGTTCATGAAATAACAATAGAAGATGGCAAAGTTCATTTTGGATTAACTAACGGAAAGATATATGTTACAGCAAATAAAGTTAAATTAGGAATACCATGTAAGGATAAATAGAAAGGATATATTAAAGGAAAAAACAATGATTAGATATTATTATACTATAATAAGGAATGCTAAAAAGATTCTAAGTGTAGTAAAAACAATGGATAATATGATTGAAGAATTAAAAACAGAACCAGAAAAATATAGTCAAGAAGAGATATATAAATATGCAATAGATAATATTGTAGAGACTATGCAAAGAACTGGTAATATAACAACAAAAGTATTTGGAGAAGAAAATTTACCTAAAGAGGGTGGATATGTAATGTATCCAAATCATCAAGGTAAATATGATGTTTATGGTATAGTATCTGCACATAAAGAACCACTAACTTTTGTTATGGATATAGAAAAGTCATATAGCATAGGTGTAACTCAATTAGTAGAATTATTAAAAGCTAAAAGATTAAATAAAAAAGATAATAGACAAGGTATTGTAGTTATTAATCAAGTTGCTGAGGAAGTAAAACAAGGAAGAAAATATGTATTATTCCCTGAAGGCGCATATGAAGGAAAACATCCGGATGGTTTATTAGAATTTAGATCTGGATGCTTCAAGATAAACTTGAAATCTAAAGTGCCTATTGTACCAGTTGTATTAGTAAATTCGCATTTGCCATATAACAGTTGGTATTTAGGTAAAATAGTAACAGAAGTTCATTATCTTGAACCAATGTATTACGAAGAATACAAAGATATGACTACTAGAGAAATTAGAGATGTAGTTAAAACTAGAATAGCAAACAAGATAGCAGAGATAAAAGAAAATAAAAAGAAAAATAAAAAATAGAATAAAACTATCCGTGATGGATGGTTTTATTTTTATGAACTATATAAGTAAATAATTAATTAAATGTATTTTCAAAACTATTCTTCTTTGATAGAATATAACTAATAATAAGCAACAAAAACTAAATTTGGAGGAACAGAGAAACAAATGAAAAAGAAAAATAACTATTTAGAATTGTTTAAGACCTTTCTAAAAATAGGGACATTTACATTTGGTGGCGGTTATGCAATGCTAAGCATAATTAAACGTGAAGTTGTAGATAACAAAAAGTGGATAACAGACGAAGAATTCACTAACATAATTACTATTGCAGAATCTACACCAGGACCAATAGCAATAAATGTAGCTACATATGTAGGATACAAAACAGCAGGGAATTTAGGCGCACTTTTTGCCACATTAGGTACAATATTTTCACCCGCTATTATTATTCTAATATTATCTAGTATATTAAACGTTGTTAGTGAAAATGAAATATTTAATAATGCGTTTTGGGGAATTAGAATAGGTGCGGTAGCATTAATTTTTAGTGTGCTATTTAACATGTATAAAGGATGTAAGAAAAACATATACACATATGTTGCTATTGCAATTTCGTTAATATTGTTGCTCGCATTGGATGTTAGTTCAATATATATAATCTTAGGGTTTATGGTATTAAGACTTATAATGTACGCATTTAAGGTTAGAAAGGAGAGAGTATGATTTATTTAGAGTTATTTCTTACCTTTCTAAAAATAGGGACATTTACGTTTGGTGGTGGACATGCAATGATACCGCTAATTCAACAAGAAGTGTTAAAAAACAGTTGGATGACGCTTGAAGAATTAATTAACTTTATCGGGATTAGCGAAAGCACTCCAGGACCATTTGCTGTAAATATTGCAAGCTTTGTAGGGTATAGACTAGCGGGAGTTTGGGGCGCTTTAGTAGCAACGATAGGTGTAATACTAACTTCATTTATTTTAATTTTAGTTATTGCCAGAGTTTTAGAAAAATACAAAGATAATAAAGTGGTTAAATATTGTATGGAAGGAATGCAACCGGTTATAGTGGGGCTTATACTTTCTGCAATAATTACTATGTCAATTAGCGTATTCTTCCCAAATGGAATAATGTTAAATACATTAGCAACAATTGATTTTTGGAAATCTATAGTTATTTTTGTAGTTGCAATGTTTATGCTAATTAAGAAAGTACATCCAATAAAAACAATACTAGCATCTGGAGTATTAGGAATAATATTAGGGTGGATAATGTAAAGGAGATAGATTTATGGAAAAAGAAAAGAAAGGTATATTTAAGAATAAAATAGTTAGAGTTGCTATAAAATTAATACTTACAGCTATAGTTGCATATGCAAGTGCTTTAATAGGGCTATTTTTGTTATTAATTTGTAGCTCAGAGGGAATTATAGACGTGTTAACATTTGCTAGCGCATTAGTATTACCTGGTTTGCTATTACCATTAATATATATTAAAAATAAAAAGAAAGTGTTTAAGGTATGGTTAGTATTTGTTTTAGTATTAGCTATAGGGGTTGGTATAAATATAGGTATTATTAGATATGATAAGAGTATTACAATAAATACAAACCCTAATATTGATACAAGCGAATATTTACCGTTTACTAACAATTCTAAAATAGTTAAGTTAAATCATGAAGCAAGTCTTAAACTTGCAGATAATTTACCAATTATAGATGGAGCTGCTGCAGTATTTCCTGTATATTCTGCTTTTGTAAATGCTGTATATCCAAATACAACTACGTTAAATGATGGTGTATTTGAGTATAACAATACAGTTAGAGGATATAGACTACTTGGAGAAAAAAGAACGGATATATTCTTTGGGGCATATCCGTCAGAAATGCAAATAGATGACGCAAAAGAAAATGGCACGGAATTTGAATATACCAAAATAGGAACAGAAGCATTTGTATTCTTTGTACATAAAGATAATCCAAT
>JAZOWO010000124.1:0-4330 GCA_045659265.1 Clostridia bacterium
ACTAATATTGAAATTAGACAAGGTAATTTTAGTGTTTGGAAGGAAAACAAAGATAGACAAGATGCTTTTGAACTTACACAAAACGAAAGACTACAAAGAGATATATCAAGACTTGAAACAGCTGCTAAAAATACAGCTAAATGGTCAAATGAATCAGAAAAGGCTAAGAGCAGAAAACACAACGCTGCCGAATTTATAGATACTGGATATATTGGGCATAAATCTGCTAAAATGATGAAAAGCTCTAAGGTAATGGAACAAAGATTAGAAAGAGCAATTAATGAGAAAAGTGAATTGCTTAAAAATATAGATAGAACGGATAAATTAAAAATAATCCCAATAGATAGTGCAAGAAATCCATTGGTAAGTTTAAATAAAGTTCAAGTTGTATATGATAATAAAAGTATATTTAACCCTATTACATTTGAAATAAATTCTAAAGAAAGAATTGCACTTGTTGGTAAAAATGGAGTTGGCAAATCTAGTATATTGAAATTAATATTAGGTGAGAATATAGAATATACAGGAAATATAAAGGTGCAAAATGGAATAAAAATATCTTATGTATCTCAAAGTACAGAACATCTTAATGGTAATTTAAAAGATTTTGCAATAGATAATAATGTGGATGAAAGTATATTTAAATCTATGTTAGCAAAGATGGGATTTACAGATAAAGATTTTGACACAAATATTGAAGCGATGAGTGAAGGTCAAAAGAAAAAAGTATTAATTGCTAAAAGCATTTCAGAACAAGCAAATTTATATATATGGGATGAACCACTAAATTATATAGATATATTAACACGTGAACAAATTGAAGATGCAGTTTTAACATATAACCCGACAATAATATTTGTAGAGCACGATGAAAGATTTATAGAAAAGCTAGCAACAAAAATTGTAAATATAGAAAAATAGAATTGGGGGGGAAAAATGAATAAACAAGGAAATATAGAAGTAGAAGGAACAATAATTAAATTAAAGAAAATATGGTGGATAAAAATAAATACAAAAGCTTTTAGAAAATCATCATTAGATGGAGCAACATTTCCATATATAATAACTGTTAAATACACTGTAAATGACACCACTTACGAAAAGCACAAATTTGTGTATTTAGGAGATAAAGAAATAAACATTGGATATAAGTTAAAGGTTGTTTGTGATGTAATTAATCCTAAAAAGATAGTCATACATAAATAATAATTTGTAGCATGCAACCTATAGTTGACAAATAGTTGGTAGAACGCAATTATTAAAATTTATATAATTATCCTAGAAGGAGGTAATTATTATGACCATTGGAAGTAGAATTAGAGATTTAAGAAGAAACCTTAACTATTCTCAAGAATATCTTGCGGAACAATTAGAAGTAAGTCGTCAAGCGGTATCAAAGTGGGAACAAGATATATCAAATCCAGATACTAATAATATTATTAAATTAGCAGAGTTGTTAAATTCTACAGTTGAATACATTGCATCAGGTAAACAAGAAACGGTAGATACGAATAAGGCTAAACAAAAATTATCTAAAAGGCAAAAAATAAAAATAGGTATTATAATTAGCGTTTGTGTATCATTAATAATATGCGGAATTTTAGTTGGGTATATTTATACTAGACCTGTGGATTGGGATGCTGGCGCTTGTGGTGGAGGATATGCTACTTGGATTTTTGATAAATACAATAAAGATTTAACTGAAGTTTTCTTAAATGGAATGGGAGAGGAAAAAGAAAATATTATTTATATTAATTCATTACGAGGCACACAAAGTGCTAACTGGGACGAAAATAAAATATTTTTAACATTTAATATTAAGTATGAACATAAAGATTATGGCTTAGTAGAAGAAAAGGTTAATTTTATAGGCACACGTTATTGGATAGACTCATTTAAATGGAGTGGCGCTATTATAGTTGGTGAATAAAATAATAATAAATAAAAAAGCGAGTAGTCCGCAATGGACTACTCTCAAATGTTTTAAATGCCGATGCGCATAAACGCATAGCTCAATAATAATTTAATTATAATATATAATATATAATATGTGAAAATGCAAGATTAATACTAGTCTTGTTTCTTTTTTATACTTGTTAAACTAACATCCTTGTGATATAACATACTTAAATAAGAGGTGTAGTATGAAATATAGAAAAGATAAGTACGGAAATGATATATCTGTTTTAGGTTTTGGTTGTATGAGATTTACCAAAAAAGGAACAGGAATAGATTTAGATAAAATGGATAAAGAGGTAATGACTGCAATTAATGCAGGTGTAAACTATTTCGATACAGCATACATTTATCCAGGAAGTGAAGCTGCTTTAGGTCATGTTTTAGCAAAGAATAATGCAAGAGATAAAATATATATAGCTACTAAATTGCCACAATATTTAATTAAGTCTAAAGAAAGTGCAGAAAAATGTTTTAATGAGGAATTAGAACGCCTTAAAACAGATCATGTAGACTATTACTTGATGCATATGTTAACAGATGTAAAGAGTTGGGAAAGACTATGCGAACTTGGTATTGCGGATTGGATAAAAGAGAAAAAAGAAAGTGGTAAGATACGTCAAATAGGTTTTTCTTACCATGGAAACTCGGATATGTTCTGCAAGCTTGTAGATGCATATGATTGGGATTTTTGCCAAATACAATATAACTATTTAGATGAAACATCTCAAGCTGGCGTAAAAGGACTTAAACACGCAAATGCTAAAGGAATTCCTGTAGTAATAATGGAACCTCTAAGAGGCGGAAGACTTGTTAATAATCTTCCAGATAAAGCTAAAAAGTTATTTGAAAACTACAAAACAAAACGTACTCCAGCAGAATGGGCGTTTAGATGGTTGTGGAATCAACCAGAGGTTACTTGTGTATTATCTGGGATGAATTCAGTTCAAATGGTGGAGGAAAATGTTAAGAATGCATCTACTGCGGAAGTTGAAGAATTTGACACGGAAGATTTCAAACTATTAGAAGATGTGGTAAAAGAGATAAATAGGAGTATGAAAGTTGGATGCACTGGCTGTGGATATTGTATGCCTTGTCCTATGAAGGTAGATATTCCAGGAACATTTTCTGCATACAACAAGCTACACACAGATAGTAAATTCATTGGGCTTAAAGAGTATGTAATGTGTACTGTACTTAGAAAAGATTCTACATCAGCTTCTAACTGTGTAGGATGCGGTAAATGTGAGAAGCATTGCCCACAAGGATTAGAAATTAGAAAACATCTAAAAGATGCTAAAAAAGAATTAGAAGGACCTGCATATAAAATTGCAAAAAGATTTGCTAAGTGGTTCTTAAAATATTAAATTTATAAATATACAAGAGGTGAACTATGAGACTTGTACCTATACCAGAGGATAAATATGATGAATATAGACTAGGTGCTATATTTGACTGCTATAAATGGGATCCGCAGTTTAAGGATAACAATACAGTAGCAAAATATGCATTAGTATTAACTAAAGAAGAATATGATGAACTAGTATTTCTTACTGAGTCTATGGATAAAGAAACAATAGCCGCAGAAGAATACTTAAATGCAAATTTAGATAAAGCAAAACCATTAGGGTTAGCTAGAAGACTAAAAAAAGACATAGAGTCTATGTCTAATTATGATAAAACAAAACATGTTAGACTTATGCGTTATGATTTTCATCCAACAGTAGATGGAAAATGGGCAGTAAGTGAAGTTAATAGTGATGTGCCGGGTGGATTTGCTGAAGCATCGTTACTTCCAGAACTTGCTAAGAAAATAATTGGTTTAGATGATACATATTCTGTTAAAGTATTTGGAGATATTTTAGCTAATGCAATAAAGAATAAAACTAAGGAAAATGGAACAATTATGATGGTGCATTGCACTTGCTTTAGTGATGATAGACAAGTTATGCAATATATTGGAGATAAACTAGCTAATATGGGCTTTAAGATAATTTATGGAGCAGCAGACCATATTGTGTTTAAGGAAGGAGTACCATACAGTATACTTTCAGGTAATGAATGTAAACTAGATGGAATAGTTAGATTTAATCCTTTAGAATGGGTAACTAGAATTAAACCTAAAAAATGGGGTGGATATTTTAATACAGAAACTATGTCGTGTAACCATCCAATTGCATTGTTTGCTCAAACTAAAAGATTCCCACTTGTTTGGGATAACCTAGAAAAAGCGGGAATTTCTATGAAATATTGGAGAGAACTTTTACCAGATACAAAACTTATTAAAGACTATAAAAAACTAGAAGATAAAAGTGGATATATATATAAACCTGTATATGGCAGAGTAGGTGAAAAGATAGGTATAAAGGAAGCT
>JAZOWO010000125.1:0-3905 GCA_045659265.1 Clostridia bacterium
CGTTCTAGATAGATTGTTTGTTATACATTTTCTTATTAAATTTTGCAAATTATTAGTATTACATTCTTCACAATTTTCTTTAGACATTATCTTTTCATATGTTTTTTTAGTTATATTATTTTTACTATACGCTTCTTTTACTTTCTCAATAAATTTAGATTCATTTTCTATTAAAAGTTTAATATAATCACTTTGAGATTTAGTTGGTACTCCTCCTCTTTCGTATCTATTTATTGTCATTTTACCAAATCCTAATACAGCAGTTAATTCTCTTTGAGATATATCATATTTGTTTCTCAAATCTATTATATCTTGTGGTTTTACGATATTTTCAGTTTGTCTATATGCTTCATATATTCTTTTACTATTTTCAGTTTCTAATTCATTTACATACAAATCCTTCTTACAAGTTTTACACATTGCTACGTTTTCATACGTGTCTATTTCTTTTCCTCTAAATTCTTTTACTTCTCTTGTTTCAATAACATATTCTTTTTCTTCCATGCAATATGGACAATACACTTTCATACTTCTCCCACCTCATCATATTTACCAAATTCATGCACTGATAAACAAACTGACTTCTCATCACTTTCTATTCTAATCTTAATATATAATTTTATTCCTTCAAACATCGGACAAAAGAAAAAGAGAAAGCCCTCATATTCTTCATCTCTATCTTTCTCTGGCCCTTTAAAACAGTCTTTAACAGTAAGGGATCTTACTATATTCTTAACATCTTCATCTGTTAAAGAATATTCTCTCATAAACTCTACATTCTTTTTTCTCCTTCGTATAATAAATTTATCTCCGTTTATATCCGCATCTACTATGCGTTTTATCTTTAATAGGTTTTGACCTCTTATATATTTACCTATTGTATCCAATTTGCCACATCCTTCGTTTATTGCCTCTTTTTGATGGCAATATTATTTTAACATGCCATTTAATCGTTGTCAAGTAAAATACATAAAAACAGCGAGAGATTAATATCTCTCGCTATGGTCTTATTTTCTGCCTTTACCTGCGCCATTTTTGCTAGCGTCAGTTAAAACATATTTTTGACCTGATTTTGGTGTTGGCGGAAAAGGTTCTCTTATAACCACAGTTCTTTCTTCGCCTGTTCTACCGCCTCTAGGTCCAACTATTTCAAATTGGCCAGAACGGTTAGATTTTTCGCCCGGTTTAAATGTTTTTTGCATTTATTTGACTCCTTTCCGGATAATTTAAGTCCAAACTATTGAATTCCGGAACGGTTTTTGATAAACTGTCAGTGTAATGGAGAATTTACACTGTTCAGCTTATAGCTGGACTTTTTTTATCCTACTTTATTGTAACCCGCGAAAAATATTAAAGCTGTTGCAAATGCAACTTTTTTGTGATATTATAAAAACATTTTTGACGGCGATTTTTTTACGGTAAACTTCAATTCTTCTTAGTCATTGATACAACTAGCTTTTCAAAAAACTTACAATTCTTTTTATATTAGAAATATTTTTTCAAGAAAGTTCAAACGATCTTATCTAATATAAAAAGCGCTAGAACCGTTGGCGTTGTAGAAAAAAACAGACTCCCACTTCAATATAGTTAGGATGTCTGTTTTTTATATAAACCTACCCACGTTTTTCAGTTTTCTTATCCTTATTTGGCTCATAGCTGTTTTGATGTATTCCTGTAGGTATTGGCGGACATGGGTTTGTATCCGTTTTTTTCTTATCCTTATCTTCTGCCATCTGTTTCCCTCCTTAAAACAATTTAAATATTATGCTAATGCACCACAGCACAATTTCCGCAATAGTTAAAGCAACGCCTAAATTAAATGATCTATGTTTTTTCTTCAATACTTCTTCATTGTTTCTTGCTATATCCTTATAGCCTTCTAATAGTCTTTTCTTAAAATCTATATTGTCACTATTGTAATATACTTCCGCGCATATTGCTTCTGGAATATATTTGATATTTCTTGAAATCAAACTACACATAAATGTTACAATAGCGGCAATAGCTACTAATAATAGCAACACAAATATTATTGTAGCCGCTACTGTTATGACAATTTGTGGCATACTTTCAATATCATTATGAATCATTTTATTTATCGTTTCGAAATCTAAAACAAATGCTATTAGTGCTGCATGAAACGCTACAAAGAATCCACTTTTACTATCCAAACTTTGTGTTCTCTCATAATGCTGATTATACCCATTCTTCATTATATCTAATATTAAATCCAAATTCTTATTCAAATCTTTTCTTGCCAATTCCTTTTTTGTTTCATTCCTTACTTTGTTCTTTATTTTCTTCTTCATATCTACTACTCCATTGGAATTATTATACCATATTTTACATTTTTTACAATGTTTTTAGACTTATTTCGACATTTTCAAAAAATTTATAAGCAGTATAAAAGAGATATATTTAGTGTAACTAAATATATCTCTTTTATCTATATCTCTATTAAATCATATTCCTTAGAACCAACCCCAAGTTTATCTGCTACATCTATAGTATGAGTACCATGTCTAGAATTAATTCTTTCTAGTAAATGTTCCTTCCCTATATCTTCTGACTTCTTTACTAAGTCTATTGAGGCTTGATCTATAGCTACTGGATCAGTAGATGCTAGCACACCTATATCTTTCATACAAGGATCTTCTGCTACCGCACAACAATCACAATCTACAGACATATTACACATAATGTTAATATATACAATGTTACCCTTAAAGTAATCTGCTACAGAAGAAGCACTCTCTGCCATAGCTTCTAAAAACTTATCTTGTGGTGCTGTATTTTTCCATACAAGATTTACATCATTTGTAACACCAGCAGAATGAATCCAAGCTTTACCTGCTGCAGATGCAAGCCCAATGGATAGTTGTTTTAATGCACCACCATATCCACCCATAGGATGTCCTTTGAAATGGGATACAACTAACATAGAGTCATAATTTTTAATATTCTTACCTAAATAGTTTTTGTTAATAACAGTACCATTAGGAATAGCTATCTCTAAATCTGGGCCTTCGCTATCTAATATATCTACATTAAAACATTTACTCCAACCATGGTCTTCCATTAACTTAGTATGTTTATCTGTAGTATTTCTCTCACCATTATATGCAGTGTTACATTCTACAATAGTTCCACCTACATAATTTACTAAATCTTTTAGAAATTCTGGTCTTAAATAATTCTGATTACCTTTTTCTCCAGAATGCACTTTTACTGCTACTTTTCCAGTAAGTTCTTTACCTACTGCTTTATACATTTCCACCAAACTAGAAGGTGTTATATCTTTTGTATAGTATACTTTTGATTTATTCATTGGTTGCCTCCTTTGTGATAGGTGCATTGTTAAAATGGAAATAATACTTTATCAAGTAATTCTTCGGAATATTCGAAGTTTTCATATTTTGTATAGTCAAAATCAATCCCTAAACGATATGCACATTTTTCAATAATAATATTATTATCATGCTTTGCTCTATTTCTATTATATATTTGATTATTTCCATTAGCAACCTCTATTAATCGAATTATTTGCTCTTCAGAAAAGTTTTCTAAATTATTATCTATTAAATATGTAAATAAGTGATCCGCTTTATCAAATGTTTCGCTCTCAGCAAATATTGTTATATATTTATCATATAGTTCCTTTTCTTTGTTTTCTTGCTTCACATATCTTTCCAATAATCTTATATACTTTCTTTGTGTTAGTTGATTAGCTTTTATACTTTTCAAAAATTCTTCTACATTCGAATATTTATAATAATTATGATTCAGTAGCATATGCTTTTGAGAATAACTATGGATGGCCGGAAGTCGATCCTGTTCGTTCTGAGATTTGCGAATGTATTATTTGCGGGTTTTATCAGGCGGCTATTACATTAACTAATCATCTA
>JAZOWO010000126.1:0-30330 GCA_045659265.1 Clostridia bacterium
CCTATTAGCACTTTAACACCTCGAGTGCTAATTTCCCCTATATAATACATCCGTTAATATATATTGTCAACAGTTTTTGAATAAAAAATTAAAAAAATTAGCACTTTCACATAAAGAGTGCTAATTATGTTATAAATCCCATTATTTCTACATTTTTAGTTACTTTTTAATTCTTCCTTTTACCCCAATTATTGTTATTCCACATTCATTAAAATTATCTACTACAATAGTACCCGCTCCTATCTTTATTCCATCTGCTATGTATACCGGACCTAATACTTTGGCACCAGCTCCTATCATAACATTATTTCCTATAGTTGGATGACGTTTAATTTTATCTTTACCCGTACCACCTAATGTAACCCCGTGATAAATAGTACAATCATCTCCTACTTCTGCAGTTTCACCAATAACTACTCCCATACCATGATCAATAAACAATCTTTTACCAATAAAGGCGCCCGGATGTATTTCTATTCCTGTTAAAAATCTAGCTAATTGAGAAATACATCTAGGTATAAATCTTAATCCTTTTAGATATAACCAGTGGGCTAGTCTATGATAAACCAAGGTATGGAATCCAGGATAGAGTAATATTACTTCAAATATATTTCTTGCAGCTGGATCTTTCGCAAGTATATTCTTTGCATCAAGGTATAATTCTTTAATTCTTTTAAGCATAAAACCACCTAGTGTATTTTATGATTTACACTACATAAAGTGAAAAGGAATGTACAATGTACATCCCTTCTATTCATTAATCCTTTTTATTCTTTTCTCTTTCAGCTTCTAATTCTTTTTTAGTTTTGTTTAGTTTTACATATAGGTAAATTACTTGACCAAACTCAACTAATGCTAATACATAAACAAGAATTACTAATGTATTGTTGTTTAGTATATTTACTAAGAATCCTTCTTTTTTATCTACAGGTTTATTAACATTTCCATTATTCTTGTTTTCATTATATACAGATACATATGCATTTTCTTCCTCTTTAGCAAGCATTTCAAATGTAACTATATATTCTGTTGTACTGGTTTCATCTAAAGATGTTACTATTACTTTTACTGTATTTTCACCAACTTTTAAGTTGTCTGCACCTTCAACTACATATGTGGCTTGTTCTGCTTCAGTATACGCTAATACATTAAGTGATTTTTCAGTATACTTAATTGGTTTAGCTTTATATTCTGTCTCAGTCTTAGTAAATGGTTCTTCAAATTCCATGTTTTCAATTATTAGATTTGTAAGAGATGAAGATGTTTCTTCAATATCTCCTGCTTTTTCTACATTAATCTTATATGTTTTTGTTGCACCATTTTCTGCTTTAACAACTATTTTAATTACATTGTTACCAGCTTTAAGATTCTTATTTCCACTTACTGTATAAGTGGCTTTAGAATGCGCTGGTGTTGCTTTTACAGTTATGCTATCTACATCTGCTCCAACTTTAATATTGTATGTTGTTTGACTAGACTTAAAGCTTAATCCTTCAACACTTAAAGATATTTTACTTAAATTACAATTTGAAGATTTTGTAGTAGTTGTAGTATCTTTATCCGATGAAGATGACGGTTCCTTAATAGTAATAGTTTTACTTTTTGCAGATACTGTTATAATATTACCAGATTTATCTGATGTTCCTGCTGCTGGAGTTGCTGTTATTACTGTTTTTCCACTTTGACCTAGAGTAACTGTAAATGTTTGTGAATTGTTTTCTATCCATACATTACTTTTACTTAAAGTTCCATTACTAGCAGATAAATTTACTCTTCCTGTAAAATCTCCTTTTATTGTAATTGTTATTTTCTTTCCTGGCGCTCCACTCGAAGAACCTGATAGTGTTACACTTGCTGCGTATACATTTCCTACAAATATGAAACACATACACATAAGTAATATCATAAATATTTTCTTCATTATTTTATTCCTTTCTTATTGAGCGATGTTGCCTTCACCCATTATATAATTCTTAATTAACACATAATCATTTGCATATACAAATGTATCTCTACTAACATCTGCGGCTGTCATTCCTATATCTGTTAAATCACCTTCACCCATTATGTAATTTTTAATTAATACATAATCGTTTGCAAATATATAGCCATCACCATTTACATCTCCATATACAATAACTGTCAGTTTATCATATTCTGTATTATCTTCTCTTAAGAATGTTATTGTTGTTCCTGTACCAATTAAAGATTCATCTGTTAATTCTTTATTATTAACATCTTTAATTTCTACTTTTAATCCTTCCACTTCTATTTTTGACTTAAAATCTAATACTGTTGTTGTTTCTGGAATTCCTGAAAGTTGCTTTGTGGTTTCATCAAATTTTATACTTTCATCTATGCTTACACTTTCATTAGGAAGTACTGTAAGTTTTACTTCTTTAACAATTTCTGTACCATTTCCTAGTACTCTTAATGTTGTTTCCCCAACTTCCACACCTTTTATCTTGTTATCTTCTACAATAGCTTTTGTTGTATCTACAACTTCTAATGTGTAAGACTCAATATTCTTTAGTGTAACTATTGGTTCTACATATTTAGTTACTCTTACTGTATATTCCTCTTTATCTAAAGTTATTTTATATTCTTTAGGAAGAACTGTAAGTTTTACTTCTTTAACAATTTCTGTACCTGTACCTAATACTCTTAATATTGTTTCACCTTCTGATACACCTTTTATTTTATTATCTTCTACTATAGCTTTGGTTGTATCTACTACTTCTAGCGTATAACCTTCAATATTCTTTAATGTAACTATTGGTTCTACTAAGCTATCTACTTCTACTTCGTATTCTTCTTTATCTAAAGTTATTACATATTGCATTGGAGTTACAGTTAGTTTTGCTTTCTTAACAAGTTCTACATTTGATGCATGAACTTCTATCTCTATTTCACCTTCTGCTAGTCCTTTAATAATCTTGTTGTCTATTACTTCTGCTTTAGTTTCATCAGATACTTTTAATGTATATGATTCAATATTTTTTGTAGTTATTACTGGCTCAATTTGCTCGCCAGCTTCTACTGTATATTCCTCTTTATCTAGAGTTATATCATAAGTCTTTTCTTTAACTGTTACTTGTACAGTTGCTACTTTACCTTGATCTTCAGTTGTTGCCGTAACTGTTGCTGTTCCGATTCCAGTTGTAGTAACTACTCCGTTTTCTACTGTTAGTACATTTGCATCACTTGTAGTCCATATTATTTCCTTAAATCTTGCTTCATTTGGAAGTACTGTTGCAACTATTGTTAACTTATCCCCTTCTTCAATTGTTGCTTCTGTTTTATCTAAAGTTATGCTTTCTACTTTAGTATATTCATATGTTTGTACATAATCTTTCCAGACATATCCTTTTACTACTTTACCATCAATTTTAGCTTCTACATAATCCCAATCATAACCATTACCCTTTTTTGTTCTAGTAAAGATTACTCTTTCATTAGGATCATTTGATTCTTCTGTAAATGTATATATTACATTTTCTAATTCTGAGTTTGCAGATGAACGTATATTAAATGTTTCTTTTCCATTTGTTGTTGTATCATCTAAGTAAACTCTTGTATTATCCTCTTCAAATACTGCTGTATCTCCAGCTGGATAAGGTGCAGGATCTTCTGGCATATTATTATATACCGGTATATAGAAGATAAACGGTGTATCTAACATATCTAACTTCTTATATGCATTATATGATATTTTACTTTCACTTATTGGTGCTAATATATTTGTTTGATATTGATACGCCATAAGTGCTGCTGCATTTCCATAAGGATTGTTTACATCAAACTTTTGGAAATATACCGTATCTTGTCCATATTGTATATATGAAGATTTAATTTTATTCACTCCACCATATATAGATAGGTATGGTGTTGTCCACCCTTGTGATTTAGCATGTTTAAGTCCATTTACTACTGAGCCTGTTCCATCTGCATTTGGAGTTGAACCAATATTAAAGAAGTTGTATACTCCTGGATAAGTTGCATTTGAACCATTAACACTTCCATTGTTAATTATATCTCCTGATGTTTCTTGAATCATTCTTGAAGCAATGTATACACTACTTACCTTTAATTCTTGTCCAACTTTGTTTATTATTTCAGAGTAAGATAAATCCATATCTATCCATACTCCCGCATTTTTATACTTCTTAGCATATGTTCCAACCATTGGTGAACCAGCTATTACTTTTTCTATTACATCTGTTGTTATGTGTTCGTTATATGATAATCCTTCAAATTGGAAAACTCTATTTTTATATAATGAATTTCTTGGATCTATTACATACGCAACTGCAGATTTCGAAGCTGCAACAAATGATCCATCTATTTTAATATTTTCCCCATTCATTTTCCATACAGCATCATAACTCTTTGGTACTGTACTTATTCTTTTATTAGTCTCATAAGATTCGTGTTTTAGAACCGTATCCCAGCTAAGGCCTGTATATACCGCCTTAAATTTAGCATTTGGATATACTTCCTTTAAATTATCTATATACATTTGATACGACGCAGGAAACTCATCTGAAATTGTAGACTTAGGCAAGTTTTTCTTTAAAATACCATTTACCGGTCTAGATAAAAGAGCAATTCCTACAACCATACCAAATACTTTTAACCCTCTTTTTAAGTTATTTGGTAATTTACTTTTCATTTTTTTACCCTCTCTTTATGTGATTATACCAAAAAGGTATTTATACGACAAGTATTTTGTAAAAAATTACACAATCCTGTAATTTAATTAAATTAGAAAAAAGAAACGCTATTTCTAGCGCTTCTTTTTTATTATTCTACTATTGTTTTCCAAAGTCCATGTTTATTGCAATATGCATAAAGTTCTTTAACATTCATATTTTCAAAAACAACTTTTGCTTCTATTCCTGGTTCTAAATCTCTCATTTCATGGCCATCTTCAGTTAATGCTAATATCCATTCTATATAATGGTCTTCTTCCATTACATGATGCACTTCTGCTATTAATTTATCTCCATCTTTTATATATGTTGGTAGATGTTTTTCAAAAGAAGCATCTACTGAATTTGGAACTTGTTCTAACATTTCATCACCACAACAATTTAATACTTGTTCACCATCAAAAGCCAAAACTACTGCTCCACATTTATTACATTTATATACCTTAAAACCCATATTATTACCTCCGTTATATATACATACTAACACATATGCACGAAAAAGGAAAGATATTCTATCTTTCCTTTTTCATAAATTTTTCTTTGATTCTTGCAAACCAACCTTTTTTCTTCTTAGGCTCAACGTCATCCATAGGAAGCTCAGAAAAATCCACAACTGTTATCCGAACGCATTTGTTATCTGTGGAAGTCTCAAACTTGAGATTTCCCATAACCATACTCGGATTAGGACTTTCAAACATCTGTCTGCATACAAACGCTTGATAAAGGTCCATTGGATCTGCTTCTTCTTGATTAATTTCACCTCCATCTTTTCTGAAGAAAAAGAATTGTTTTTCATCTTCTCCTTGCTGAAGTACATAAGTTCCATCAGTTACTGCGTTATAATTCTCGGACATATTAATATCCTCCTTAAATTATTTAATGCACGCATTATACCATAGCATTCGACATATTTCTACATTTTTCTTATATTTTATTTATTATTTTTTATTTATCCACACATTCCACTTTTGACAGTTGGTTTTCTCTGTGATATAATGGTGAAAAATAAAAAAACAAACTAAAACATTAATATGTAAGGAGAAAATCATGCTTGTATTAAAACTTGGCATTATTATCTTAGGCATTTTAGCAGTTTGCTACGCATTCTTTGGTGCTCTTTTTGCAGCACACGCGGGTGAACCTGTTAAAAGCAAAATTATGCGAAGATACAAATGGGCATCTCACATCGGCATTGTTACTCTCTTTGTCGGCGGGTTTGTTATAATCTTCCTTTAACTAAACACACCTAACGGTGTGTTTTTTTGCACTTCATTCACGAATTATGTCTATTAAGCGTCGTTTTTTGTTGTATTTTTTAACAATTTATGTTATACTATAAGTAGTGGTTTGTTTAGTCCATTATTAATTATATGAAGGAGAATTTAGTATGTCACCACTTAGAAATTTACTTGTATTTGTTGCGGCGTTGATCATCTACTCTATCTTTGTTGGAGCCATTTTCCACACTGACAAAGAGGTTAAGACAAAAAGCAAAATGTTTACCATATACAAATGGTTGAGCCTTTTCGGTTACGCATTATTTGCTGCTGGACTTGTCTTTATAATTGCATCATTCTTCGCTTAAACAAAAGCCACGAGCCTCGGATTCTGAGGCTCGTTTGCTTTTTATTATACAGTTTTAATATTATGTCTATTTACTAATCGCTTTTATTTGTATTTTAGCCACTTTTATGATATAATACTAACGTTCAAAAAATAAATACTAAACTAATTAGAGAGGTAGCATTATGGAAAACAATAAGCAAACTGTAAATGGTGTTGTAGCAGCTATCGGAAGATGGATGCCGCTTCACAACGGTCACAAAAACTTTTTACTTAAACTTGCACGGACATATTCTCGTGTAGTCGTTATGATTGGTTCCTGCTATGAAGCTGGAACTAGCAGAAACTGCATCCCGGCAATCGAAAGAGAAAAAATGCTTAGAGCTATTTTTAGCTCTGCTAAAATTCCAAGAGAAAAATACACAATAATTCATGTTCCCGACACAGAAACATTTGAAGAATGGATTATGAACATACGAAATGTATGTATCGCAAATGGTGTAACTCACTTTTGCACCGGAAACAAAAAAGATATTCTGGATGTTCTTGAAACTCGCGGTGAAACTTTAGGCTTTGATATGATAAACCCTGAAGATGGTTCAGACTTTCCCTATCACGCAACAGATATTAGAAGAATGATAATTGAAGGTAACTATGAAAAGCTCGAAGAACTTATTCCCGAAGAAATTAAACCTATTCTCTTTAGAAATTCTTTCAAGGAAATTATTGCTGCTAGTAAAAACTACGGTGTAAAAATCGTTCCTGGTAGACAAGCTGTAGATGTAATTCTTCTTATACGTAACATCACAGATAGTAAGGTGTATGTTCTTCTTGGCAAACGTTCTATGGATAAAGTAGATTTCCCTGGTTATCTTGCGCTTCCCGGCGGCGGTATTGATGCGTTCGAGTCACCATTTGATGCAGCAATTCGCGAATTCTATGAAGAAACCGGGCTTAAACTCCAAATGATAGACAACTCATTGGAACCTGCAATTGTCAAATTCGCAAATGTTCCTAACACTAATCTTGAGCAGATGTTTATCGTTGGAATTTATAGTTCTGAAGACGAAAATCTTGCAGGTTCAAGAGGTGGTTCTTCACAATGTTTCGGCGTATTCGTTGAAGACGAGCTCTACAAATATGAAGAGTATCTAAAAGCATCCGATGATCTTTCGGAAGTTGCTTTCTACGAAATCCACGAAGCTGTTACTCTAGGACTTGCATATCAACATGCGGAGATGCTAAGAAAAGCAATTACTATGTTTGACGCATATCCGGATCTTAAGAAAGGAATCCCACTCTCCCTTGACCAATATATTGCAATCAATCCAAAAGTTATGAACTTTGTAAAAACTGCAATGGAAATTGGTGTAACTGATGATGAATGGGAAGAAATCACAAAAACTCTTACAAGATTAAAGGACGATAAAAATGCGTAAAACATGTATTTCTACAGGACTTCCTTCTGCAAAAGAATTCAATTCTATGTATCAAAAAATCGGTACAAATTGTTTAGCTTTTGCATTAGGACGGACAACGGATTCTCCTACACTTTATGATTTGCTAACTATCGATGAAATAAATCTTCTTAAAAATGGCAAAACCATTCCAAAGAAAGATATCTGTGAGGCATTTATTGCTAAAGCTAAGCAATTTAATCTAAATGTTAGACAAATTACAGACATGTCTGAAGCAGATGGTAAAGTTCTTTTTATTCTGTTTGGTTGGTATACCGATTTTATTCAACAAATAGGCAACTATGATTATTTCTTCCATGTAATTAGAAGAAATGAACTTGGCGTCTATGAGCATAAAGCTGATTGGTATGAAAAAGCCAAAGTAGTTACAGACAAAGAACTTTTAACTTGGCTTAAGCTGAACATCGAACGATACTATTTTGTTTTAGATTAAACAACAACCCACCCCTATAAAATATAGAGGTGGGTTGTTTATTTTGTTTTACTAATCAACTTATCATATTTTTTTATATATTTGGAGCTGGTAGGCGGAATCGAACCGCCGACCTACAGGTTACGAATCTGTTGCTCTGCCTACTGAGCTACACCAGCATAAATCAGCTTACGCTGATTTTTTCTTTGCTTTTTTTACTTCTTTTAATGTTATAACAGCATGTATCATAAGAGCACATGGAATTATTAACGTTAATAGTAATGCCATAAAATCAAATCCTACTATTACTACACTTATTATAACATCAGCAATCATAGACATTCCTACGCCTAATTCTAAAGCGGCTCCATATACCTTATTTCTATAATATACAATTGTTGTTACACCCAAAAGTGCTGCAACTATAAAAGGCATTGCAAATTCACTTATTAATGCACTAAATGTTACTTCTGTTGTAGAGGTATATTCTAATGTAGATATTCTTCCTATAATACTTAATATAATTAACATTACATATATTACTGCAAAAACCAAAGTAAAGTTTGCAGGATTTTTTAATACCTTAAGACTTACTTTCTTTTTATTATCTTTTTTATTTGTTCTTCTTGTTGTTCTTGTTATGTCTTTTTCCATATTCCACCTCTTACACTTTATTTATTCTCTTCTTACATTATCCACTTTTTACTATCATTCGTCAATAGTTTATATATTTTTAACATAAAAAAACTGGGTTACCCCAGTTTTTAATTCATTATTTTATTTTAGATTAAGTCATTTCTGGTGCTGTTCCTAAATCATATGAGAATTTGATTTTCTCTTCGATTTCGCGGTCAACATCTGAATGTTCTAATCCTTGAGCAAGCATAAGCTCACTTATTAATATTTCCTTAGCTGAGTTTAGCATTTTCTTTTCAGCTGTAGAAAGTCCTCTTTCCATATGTCTATGAGATAATTCTCTTACAACATCAGCTACTTCTAGTATGTCGCCAGTCTTTATCTTTTCAACATTAGATTTATATCTTCTGTTCCAGTTATTTTCGTATACATATTCTTCCTTAGGTTTTTCTAGCACAGCAAATACACTTGGCGCAACAGAAGAGTCTGATACCTCTCTTACTCCAATCTCAGCAGCTGATTCTGTAGGTACCATAACCTTCATATCACCAACTGGCATTTTGATTATATAATATTCTGCTGTATCTCCAAACATTTCTTGTTCTTCGATAGATTCGATTGTTCCTGCACCGTGCATAGGATATACTACTTTATCTCCAATACTAAACATGCTAATCCCTCGCTTTCATTTTATTTTTATCAATCACAGTTATATTATACCACTTTTTATAAAAAAAGTAAAGGAATTTGAAAAAATATTTTTTTCTTAAATCCCTTTACTCTACTATATATTCATGTACTTTTATTAATCATTTTGTATATTTTTCACAAGATCTTTTATGTTATTAACCTTAACGATTTTCGCCTCTTTAGGGAGCGTTATTTTTTCTAAACCATACTTAGTTGTATAGATTGTAGTAAAGCCCAGCTTAACTGCCTCTTTAATTCTCTTTTCTACATTTACAACACTTCTAATCTCTCCAGTTAAAGCAAGTTCTCCTATAAATAACGAGCCTGGTTTTACTGGTACAGATTTATAACTAGATATTACTGCCATAGCTACTGCAAGATCAGATGCTGGCTCTGTTATTTTTATTCCACCAACAACATTTACATACACATCTTGTGCTCCTAAACTTATTCCACATACTTTCTCTATAACCGCAAGAATCATGTTTAGTCTATTTAAGTCTATTCCATTAGTTACTCTTCTTGGTACGTTATAATACGAATGAGATGTTAATGCTTGAAGTTCAAGAAGTAATGTTGATGTTCCTTCAAGTATTGCAGTTGTTGCAGCTCCTGGTTGATTTGTTTCTTTAGTTAAGAACATTTCAGACATATTTGTAACTTCTTTAAGTCCCTTTTCTGCCATTTCAAATATTCCTATTTCGTTAGTAGAACCAAATCTATTCTTTACTCCTCTGACTATTCTATGGCTTACAAATCTTTCACCCTCAATGTATAAAACAACATCCACCATATGTTCTAAAAGTCTAGGACCAGCTATTGTTCCGTCTTTAGTTACATGGCCAATAACTATTGTTATTATTCCCATCTTTTTAGCAACATTCATTAGTCTTGCTGTTACTTCTCTTACTTGAGATACACTTCCAGGTACTGATGAAATTGCTTCATCGTACATTGTTTGTATTGAGTCTATTATACAAACCTTTGGGTTCATATTTATTATTTTTTCTTCTATTTCGGCTATATCCGTTTCTCCGTAGAAATATATTTTATCATTATCTATTCCTAGTCTATCTGCTCTTAATTTTACTTGAAGTTCAGATTCTTCACCAGATACATAAAGTACATCTCCATGACTTGTTAATTTATCTGTTACTTGAAGTACGAGCGTAGATTTACCAATACCAGGTTCACCACCTAATAATATTAACGAGCCATCTACTATTCCACCACCAAGTACTCTGTCTAGTTCTTCAAAACCTGTAGTAAATCTTTGTTTATGTTCTACAGAAACATCTTTCAACTTTTTTAGTTCACTTTTTGGTACATTTGAAACAGATCTATTTGCTACTGTTTCTTTCTTTATTTTTTCTTCAACAAAGCTATTCCATGCATTACATCCTGGACATTTTCCAAGCCATTTTGCAGATTCATAGCCACAGTCTTTACAAAAGAATACTACTTTTTCTTTTCCCATCTATTACAACAAATCCTTTCTCTTTAGCCATACAGTTACTATTATTGTTGTTACTGCCATTATTCCAAGTATTATATAAAATCCATTTAATCCCGCTGGTAGAGGGAACGGAACATTCATTCCAAATAACGACGCAATAAATGTTGGTATAGATATAATTAACGTAATTGATGCCAATAATTTCATGACGTCATTTAGATTATTAGATACAACTGTACCAAACACTTCTGTCATACCATTTAAGATATCGCTATATGTTTTAGACATTTCCAACGCCTGTCTATTTTCTATTGCTGCATCTTCAAGTATATCTTCATCCTCTTCATATACTTTAATTAATTTACCACGATTTAATCTTTCCATAACCGCTTGGTTTGTTTTAATCGCTGTATTAAAGAATATCATAGACTTTTGATAATTTATTAGCTTGAATAGTTCATTGCTATTCATAGATTTAGCTAAATTTTCTTCATACACTTCTAAATCTCTACTTATATATGTTAAGTATCTTAAAAACTCAACAGATGTAATGTATAATAGTTGGAATGCAAGTCTAGTCTTTTTATATGTACAAATCTGACCAACTATTGCCTTCTTTTTAGTTAGCATATCTAGCAGTTTGAAAGACGCATTTGAAATTGTTATTACAAAATCATCTCGGACTACTAAAACTCCTATTGGCATTGTTGTATATACCTTGCCGCGTTTATTACTTTCTGTTATAGGCATATTGAACGATACCAATACTTGGTCGTCTTCAGTATCTATGTGAGATGTTTCTTCTTCGTCAAGCGCGTATCTTAACAATGTTTCATCTGCACCAGTTTCTGATATGACTCTTTTTAGTTCTGCTTCTGTTGGTTTTATTAAATCTATCCAGCAGCCCTTTTCTATATTCTTGATTTCAAGAATTGTTTTGTTTTCTTCAGTATTTTTTAATATTTTAATCATACTATTTCCTCCTCTCTCCACTTTTAATTTTATTATGCCCACAAGGGCCTTGTCAAGCAAAATAAGACCACTTTTGTTGTTTTATGAGTAATTTTATGGTATAATACTTTTGTAGTTTAATTTAGCCTACAAATAATTATTTAAGGAGCACATATGAAAGACCTGAAGATTACATTTGTACAGGACGGCAAAGAGCAAGTAAGAGAGTTCGATACTCTTATGGATTTCATGGTACATTACGAAATGAGCGATGACAAAAAGCAGGTAACAACCGCAGAAAAAATCACAGCAATTTTCTTTGAAAAACCTATTCTTACCAAGGAATTTCTTTCTATGCAGCAGCTTTACGAACACTGTAGAGCTATTACGTTTTAGTACAACTTTCCCAAATAAAACCAGAGGAAATATTCCTCTGGTTTTGCGTTATATTTAATTATTACTTTTGATCTTCCTTAGCTTCTGCAGGTAGCTCTAATAATTCCGGATACATTATATATCTTCTAAATGCCGCAAACGCTCTAGCATAATAATATCCATCACAAATTCTTTCATCCATTACAAATTTAAATGTCATATACTTTTCTGTTTCTCCAGTAGCCACATCCTTAATTCTAGTTTTTCTACCGCCCATTGCAAGGAATCCACTTGTTGTTCCAAAATTATATATATGATGATATATTGAATCTATACCTACCGAACCTAAATTAGTTAAGAATATACTTGTATGGAAAGGTGATGCTTCCATTACAAATTTAGGTAGCATATTCCAATTATCTAATCTAATTATTAACCATACAACAAATTTAATTAACCAGTTTGGCAAACTCATTACTGCAGCAGCTAATTTGTCCGTTGCATTATTAGATTTTGCGTTTTTATTCTCTTCAACCAACTTTTGCTCTTTTTCTGCAATAGTAAATATTGTGTCTTCTGGTTTAATCTTAAACTTAACTGTTGTATCTACGTAGTCTTCTTCATTTAGTTTTCTTATCATAGCAAGAGATATACTTACTTCATTTCTCGCATATATCCTACGGTTCATTATAAATCTATTAATACGTGGTTTTTCTAGTGCTACTCTTCCAATAGCCGCAAGAACCACATCCATATGTTTTATTCTAATTCCTTGTTCTTTCTTTTTTGCAATATATGCTTCTAAATTATCTACAGGAATATCTTCTTCAAAATACACATGTGCATCAGTTCTTTCTTTCATTATATATGGAATTATCTTATAATATGGTGCTAAAGATTTAATTCTTCTTCCATCCGCTCTTTTTGAAAACATATTTTTCCCCCTTATTAACTTTAATATGTTTGTATTCTTACATAGAGATTACCACAAAAGAATATAAAAAGGCAAGCGAAATTTTCGCTTGCCTCTACAATTAGTTGTTATCTCCTGTGTAACCAATGAAATACTGGTCAAACATGAAAGTGCATTCGCACTTAGGACAGGTGTAGTACTCTACGGAGAATTCTCCAGTTCTCTTTTCTCCGTTTACATCTACCTCACGAGCTACGAGTTCTGTGCGGGTATAAAAAGATGTTCTCAAAGAGTACTTACCGCAGCACTCACACTTCTCATGAAAACGCGCAAATTTTCTATGACGAGATTCTTCAAATTCGTCAAGAATTACCCGAAGCTTTGCGATTTCCTTGAGCTGTCTTTCGGGTGGGAGTTTACCATACTTGCCATTAAACCATTTCCTAAATAACTTTTTGTCCATAACCATACCTTCCTTTAATTTTTTATCTTATACCAAGTTTGGTTTAAGCCTTGCTTTAAGACAAAAAGATTGTACCATAGATATGACTTATAGTCAATTTATGGTACAATTATTTATTCTAGTTATCTGTGTAGTTGTCAAAGTAACCACTGATGTATACAACTGGTGTTCCTTTATCTCCACTTCCTGATGTTAAATCACAAAGTGAGCCAATAAGGTCTGTTAATCTTCTTGGAGTTGTTCCTTGAGATTCCATTGAACCAACAAGGTTTTCTTTTTTACTCTTTATGTGAGCTTTTATAGCTTCTTTTAACGCATCACCTTCAAGATGTGCAAAATTATTATCTGCTAAATACTTTAACTTCACTTCATTTGGAGTACCTGCAAGACCAGGTGTATATCCTGGAGAAACAAGCGGATCTGCTAGTTCCCAAATCTTACCTACAGGATCTTTAAATGCTCCATCTCCATATACCATTACTTCTACTGTTTTACCTGTTCTTTTATATATTTCCGCTTGAAGTTCAAGTACAAATTCATCACAGTTTCTTGGAAATAATTTCACCTTTTCTTCTGTTGCTTTGTTAGAACCTAATAAACCGTAATTTTCATTACAGCCACTTCCGTTTATTGGTTCAGTCATTATATCATCTAAACCTAAAATAATATTTCCACCATTTTCTTTAAGTATTCTTTTAGTTCTAGCTCTTGTATGAATATCGCAAACAAGAACATCTTTTGTGTAGTTTAATATCGTTCTTGGATTGTTTGAGAATATTATTTCCACTTCTGCACCAGATTCTTTTATTAAATTCTCATAGTATTCCACATAATCCATACCTGTAAATTGATGTTTTACATATCCAAACAACTCTCTATATTTTTCTAAAGTTAAAACATCAGAATATGGATTAACTCCCTTTTCATCTAACATATCTACTGTTATTAAATGATTACCTACTTCATCTGATGGATAACTTAACATTAACACTATCTTTTTAGCACCTTTTGCTATAGCTCTTAGACATATTGCAAAACGATTTCTACTTAATATTGGGAATATAACTCCTAAAGTATCTCCTGCAAATTTGTTTCTAATGTCTGTAGCAATTTCTTCTACTGTAGCATAGTTTGCTTGTGCTCTTGCAACTATTGCTTCTGTTGCTGCAATAATATCTCTATCTCTAATTTCAAAATTATGAGTCTCTGCAGCTTCTAATACCGAGTCCGCAACGATTTTAACTAAATCGTCCCCAGCTTTAATAATTGGTGTACGTATACCTCTAGATACTGTACCTACCATTCTTCCCATAAAAAACACCTTACCTTTCATTGTTTCTTATCCACACAAATTATATTCTTTGTTAAAAAGCATGTCAACAAAATATTAAACAAAAACAATAAAAAAAGAAACCAAGATTTCTCTTGATTTCCTTATTTATATTATTCTGTTCTAAGTGCAATAACTGGGTCTTTCTTACTTGCAAGTTTAGATGGAATTAATCCACCTATAAGTGTAAGAACTACACTAAGTATTACAAGTACTACTCCACCTACTGTTGGAAGTACTGCTACTATATTAGGATTGTTTGTAGCCGCATGTATTATTGCATTTGTTGGGAACAACAACAATAATGTTGCGCCAATACCTATTAAACCAGCTAGTAATCCAACTATAAATGTTTCTGCATTGAATACTCTAGATATATCTTTCTTAGAAGCACCGATTGCTCTTAATACACCTATTTCTTTAGTACGTTCAAGTACAGAAATATATGTTATTATTCCTATCATTATTGATGATACAACAAGTGAAATACTTACAAAAGCAATTAATACATAACTTACGCTATCTACTATTACTTTTACTGATGACATTAATATTCCAGTTACATCTGTATATTTAATAACTTTCTCGTCATCTTCCTTCTCCATCTTATCGTTATACTCATCTACGAATGCTATGAATTTTTCTTTGTTTTCAAAGTTTTCAAAATAGAACTCAATTGTTGTTGGAGCATTCATATCTTGGTAACCTAATGTTATTAAATTTGTTGTAGCATTTTGAACTGTAGAAGTTTTTGTCATAGTTTCTATTATGCTTCTTATTTCATCCTCATCCATATCAAATTTAAATGCTGCTGCAATCTTCTTTTCATCTACTTTGAATGCACTTGCCATTGTTGTTGTAAGCTTTGCCGCTAATTCTCCAACTTTTGTTAAAATTGTTTTTTGCATTGTTGCTTCTGTCATTGCTGCACCCATTTGTTTAGCTGCTGTTTGTATTTCTGCTTGTGATACAAATGCAGTTACCATAGGTTCTACCATTTGTGGCATTAGCATTGCTGTGTAATCTTTTTCAGCATATATATCTACGTTTGGAACTTCTGTTCCAGTAGCCATAACATAACCTTTTAAGAATGCTTTTATCATTGTAGCATATGTCATTTTGAATGTATCTGATGGAACTACATAATCTTGTTCTAACTTAGATAATATAGTTTTTGCTTCATTTGTTTTGAAGTAATCATCTACAACAGTATCTACTTGACTTAGTTTAATCGATACCATAGGCATTCCTGCTGTCTTGTTATTTTCTATATATGTATTTAACACACCTTTTGTTAAATCTGAAAGCGCTGTTGTAAATGCACTTTCTGCTTTTAATGTATCTACTGTTATAGCATTAGATATTTCAGTTATATATCCAGTAGTCATGTCTGTAATTGTTTTTTCACTTACATTTCCGCCGAATGCTGAAGCTAACATATCTTTATCTATAGATATCATATCTTGGAAATCCAATCCCATAGTTTCTTCATCATCGTCAAATGCTTTTCCACTAAACACATTTATATCACTATCTGCTAATTGTTTTTTTACAATTTCAGATTTAGCTGCTGTTTTAATTACATGTTCTGTAAGCGCTCTAGTATATCCAACACCCGCTAACATGCTCATACTTTCGCTAGATTTTGGAGTAACTATACCTACAACTTTTATATTTTCAGATTTATTGTATAAATCTTTAATATACTTTTCATCATTTTCACGATTTTCATATATTCCATATTTACTATTGTATTTATACAAATCACTTGAATTTACTAATTTGAATGTTAAATTCATAAGATCGTCATATGTGTATTCTAATGGTTTAGAGTCATTCTTAACTTCTTTTTGTTGCATTATATCTGCAATCATATCTTCAAGTTCGTCTAAATCTCTTAATCCTAAACCATATAGTAACATATCTGAAATTTGATTTGGTTTTGGAAGTATTATTATTACTTCGTTATATTCTTTTGGCCAAGTACCTTTTAATAATTCATATTGTTCTTCTATCATCTCTTGGTTATCTACAAGCTCGCTAAATACTGTTATACCAGCTGAAGACATCATAGCACCTGCTGATGAATTACCACTTATACTATTCATCAAATTACTTGGATTTAATTTAACAATTTCACCAGTAACATCTTTAGTATATACAATTGGTGTTATTCCGTAAGTATATCTAGTGAAAGATACCATCTTATCTACTTCTGTTTTGTTAGATTCTAAATAGTATTTGAAAGATTTAAGATCATTCGAACCAATTTTAGTAAACATCTCACGTATATTTTGAGATTCCTTTACATTTTCTCCAGTAGCATCATTTTTTGATGTTGCACCAGTCATAGATAGAAGCATTGATGCTCCATCCGCTGTCTCTGATGTTATTTGGAATGGATACGATGTTAATGTATCTTCTTGTATCTTATCTATATAGTTTTGGAAACCTGTAGATAAAGATAAAATCATAGCTATACCAATTATACCTATTGAGCCAGCAAATGATGTAAGTATTGTACGACCTTTCTTAGTAAGCAAATTGTTTAAGCTTAAAGAAAGTGCTGTAAATATTGACATCGAAAGCTTTTTGCTTGCTTTTGCTTTTTGTTTTTCCTCTTTTTCCACAGTGCTATCAAATGGTTTAGTATCATCTAATAGTTCACCATCACGTATTTTAACTATTCTTGTAGAATATGTTTCAGCAAGTTCTGGGTTATGTGTAACCATAATTACAAGTCTATCTTTAGATACTTCTTTTAGTATCTCCATTATTTGTACACTTGTCTTTGTATCTAATGCACCAGTTGGTTCATCTGCTAGAATTATTTCTGGATTGTTTACAAGCGCTCTTGCAATTGCAACTCTTTGCATTTGTCCACCAGATAATTGATTTGGTCTTTTATGCATTTGATCTCCAAGGCCAACTAATTCTAATGCTGTAGCAGCTCTTTCACGTCTTGTTTTTTTAGATATTCCACCTATAGTTAATGCTAATTCTACGTTAGATAATACTGTTTGGTGTGGTATTAAGTTATAACTTTGGAATACAAAACCGACACTATGGTTTCTATAACTATCCCAATCTCTATCCTTAAATTCTTTAGTAGACTTACCATTAATTATTAAATCTCCTTTAGTATATCTATCTAATCCGCCTATAATATTAAGTAACGTCGTCTTACCGCAACCGCTTTGTCCTAATATAGATACAAACTCAGCTTTTCTAAATTCTATATCTATTCCTTTTAATGCTTCAACCTTGTCGTTTGCAGTAACATATGTTTTTGTTATACCCTTTAACTTTAACATATCTTTCTCCTTCTTTTTATCCTATAAAAATTCTATGTTAAAATATATCACATAGATTTATTTTTGTATACCAAAACCGCAAAAATTCACATAATTTTACAGAATAATAATATATCTATCATTTATTTTATTTAAACTCAAAAAGAGCAACTTTTAAGTTGCTCTTTTTGTTAATCATAATGACTAAAAAATCTTCTGTCTACAGTTTGAAATTTCTTTTGGCATTGTAAATCATACATAAGTTGTTCTGTATACTTTGCCATGTTAAGACCATGTTCAGGAAAATAGTGATAAAACCAAATTCTAAGTTCATCGGGTAAAAACACCCAGTCTTCAAGTTCTTCCTTTGTCATAAGCCGTTTTTCAAGCTCAGGTATATACTCATTAAAGAACTTTCTGATCCACTCAAGCTTTTCTTCAAGCGTCATAGAAGATGAGATTTTATCAAATTCTGTTCTCTTTTCTTCTAATTCTCTTTTCACTTGAATTATATCTAATCTACCCACTTTTACTTGCATTGCTTTTTTCTACCTTTCTTAGTTTTTTCTAAACCGCCTAGTTTAACCATCGCATTTATGTTAGCGATTATATCAAAGAGAGCAGTATAGGTTATTTCTTCTCCATCATAATCCCCGAGATACTCTCTTAAAGATTCTACTCTTTGAATAAATGGTATATCTAAAAACTCTTCATCTTCATCAAGAACTAACTCTCTACCAGTGAACAGTTCTTTATATCCATACGATGACTTGAGTACTAAGTAAAACAACGTTACTTTTTTATCGTAAAAGCCTTTGCCATCATCGCAGCTTGCTTTAAGATTACTAGTTGCAATGTATACATCATCAACTTTTACAGTTAGTTTTTTGGGTTCTTCTCCTTTCCGTTTCTTTTTGAAAAACATAATTATATATCTCCTTAAATTTATTTTATTAAAAATTTCGACTTAATTTTTCATGCCCTATTATTATACCACCGTGCAGCCAATTTTGCAATTTATCTTGTTTTTAATATTTTTATCCTTTAGATGTAGTATATTTTTTTGCTTAATGATATACTAAATATCAACGGAGGATTAACATGTTAATAAAAATATTAATACTAATACTTTTAATTATAGTAAACGGTATATTTTCTTCAACAGAAATTGCCTTCTTATCTTTAAATAAATATAAACTTAGCAAGGAAGTTAAGAACGGAAATAAAAAAGCAAAAAAAATTGTAAACCTATTAAACGACTCTAGTACATTCTTATCTGCAATCCAAGTTGCAATAACTTTATCTGGATTTTTAGCAAGCGCATTTGCTGCAGATAGCTTTGCAAGTGAAATAGCAGAATATGTTCATATTCCATATATTTCAGAAGCAATGCAAACAAACATTTTAATAGTAATAATAACAATTATACTTTCATACTTTACACTTGTATTTGGCGAGTTGCTTCCTAAAAAAATAGGTATAGCAAATCCTGAAAAAATAGCGTATAAAATGGTTAATATAATAAACTTTGTTATAGCAATTTTCAAACCATTTATATTAGTGTTAAAATTATCTACTAACGCTTTAGAAAAGTTATTAAAAATATCTCCTCCTAAAGATGAAATTGAAGATGAAATAAAAGACACAATTGTAGACTCAAACCTAGAAGAATTAGAAAAGAAGCTGCTACTTAGAGTATTTGAATTTAATGATATAACAATAAAAAATATTATGACTAAAAGAGAAAATGTTGTATACATAGATACATCAGATAGCAACGAAACAATTATCTCTAAAATCAGAGAATCTAAATATACTCGTTTCCCTGTTATGGAAGGAGAAAAAATCTTAGGTATCATTAATATTAAAGACTTAATACTTGGTAAAGATAAAGAATTTAGTTTGTATAGATATCTAAGAACAGTAAAAATACTTGATTCAGATACAATAATAGATGATGCATTCCTTATATTAAATGGTGCATATGAAAACATGGCTATTGTAAAAGAGGATAATAAATATATTGGTATTGTTACTATAGAAGACATACTTGAAGAAATTGTAGGAAATATATTTGATGAGTATGATGTAAACGAAAAAAACTAACTAAGCAGCAAAAAGCACTCTATCGAGTGCTTTTTATTTATATTTATTATTGTATTGGAGCGAGATGTGGGAATCGAACCCACGCCAAAAGATCGGAAGCCTTGTATTCTACCACTAAACTAATCCCGCTTACGATAAAAATTTTACCATAAGCGGGATTAAATTTCAATTATTTATTTAATTAAAAAAACATAAAATATGCAATTAAACCTAGAATTCCTGGTATTCCCAGTATTCCAACTATTGCCGCTGTTATAAAGTTTACTGGAATTGTAAATCCAACTAACATTAATCCAAAATGATTAAATATAAATAATATTACTAAACCTACAGCTGCGTTTATTAATAATTTAAATATCCATTTAATTGGACATAATAACAATCTAACTATTATTATTAAAGCTATTACTCCACCAATTGCTCCTAATATTTCCATCTTAATTCCTCCTTGTACAATCTATTCTTTTTTTGTACATATTATTCTTCCCAGTTAAATTTGAATCCTTTAATATCCACAGTATCCCCTGTTTCAATACCCATTTTTCTTAATTCATCCATTACTCCCATAAGTTTTAATGAACGTTGCATGTATTGTCTTGATTCAAAGTCTTCAACATTAACTCTTCTCATAAGTTTGTCTATTGCTGGTCCAATTACTGTATATTCGCATTCAATAATTTCTATTCTAAAGTCCTCTTCATCTTTATTACGTTTATCTAAAGAAATTGTAAACACTTCTTCATCTGCATCTTCTATCTCTTCTTCAGGTAGTTCTTTCAATGCTTTAGAAACTATTTCTATTAATTCTTTAACATTAACATTTGTTGCAGCAGATATTGCTACCACTTCACGACCATCTTTAGCCGCTACCTCTTTTAACTCATCAAGTTTAGTTTCATCTACTAAAACATCTATTTTGTTTGCAACAATTATTTGTTTCTTTTCTGCTAATTTTTCACTAAACTTTCTAAGTTCAACATTTATTGTGTAATAGTCATCTATCGGGTCACGATCTTCACTTCCTGAAATATCTATTACATGAAGTAATATTTTATTTCTTTCTATATGTCTTAAGAACTTAATTCCAAGCCCTACACCTTCAGCAGCACCCTCAATAATTCCAGGTATATCTGCCATTACAAATGACGAACCATCTTTTGCAGTTACAACTCCTAAACTTGGTTCTAGAGTAGTAAAGTGGTAATTTGCAATTTTAGGTTTTGCAGAAGATACCATAGATATTAATGTAGATTTTCCAACGTTAGGGAATCCAACAAGTCCAACATCTGCAATTAATTTAAGTTCTAATTCTAATTCTTTTTCTTCACCAGGTTCACCTTGTTCTGAAAATCTTGGTGCTTGTCTTACTGAGTTAGCAAAGTGTTGATTTCCTTTACCACCACGACCGCCTTTAGCAATTACTGCCACAGAGTCGTCTTTATTTAAGTCTGCTATAATCTTCCCGTTTTCTAAATCTCTTACAACAGTTCCTTTTGGTACATCTACATATACATCTTCTGCGCTTTTACCAGCACAATTTTTCTTTGCACCATTTTCACCATTTTTAGCGAATATTTTTTTGTTATAGCTGAAGTTAATTAATGTATTCATTCCAGGATGCACTCTAAAGATTATGCTACCGCCACGGCCACCATCTCCACCATCTGGTCCGCCGCTATCTACATATTTTTCTCTGTGGAATGTCATTGCACCATTTCCACCATCTCCTGCTTTTACTTTTATTTTAGTATAATCTACAAACATCTATCTATCCTCTACTTTTCTTGATTCTACCGTTAATGTGTCTTGTCTTTCGTTTGTTAAATCGTATGTCGCAACTTCTTCAGGAGGATATGTTCCTTCTTCTAGAAGTTTAAACATTTTTGCATCCCTATCATCATTATTCATAGCCTCTACACTTGAATATCCAAGTTCTGCTAATCTTTTTCTATCCTCATCTTCACTACTTTCCATAAGTAATGGTGTTTCTTCTCTTGAATGAAATATCTTACTAAAGAATGCTTTTATTTTATGTTTTAAACTCTTCTTTTCTTTAAGTTCAGCTTCTTTTTTATCTAATCTTTCTCTTGTTCTTTGACGCTTGTCCATATATGCTCTAAAGTCTTTATCTACATGTTCATCATATTCGTTTACTACTTCACCTGTTTCTAAATTGTGAAGCGGTAACCCTATATATGTTGGAACTTTAGATTTAGATGCTTTAGCTATGTCATGATTTGCAAAGAAATATTTGGCTGCAACTTCTGGTTCAAGTTTAGATATATCCGCTTCATCCATATAACAGAAAGTCATACCATCTTTAGTATTTTTACCATTTGTATCTTCTCTTTCCATTATTGCAATTTTTTGAAGCTTTTTACCACCAACTTCTTCATATTCTATATTCTTTACAACGATAGTTCTACCATCTTGTTCATATATATATGATTTATCTCTTTCTTCTGCTATAAATTGTTTATTTGCTTTTATAAAATATTTTCTTTTTCTTAATTGTTCTTTATATTCCGGTGCTTCTAATTTAAATCTTTTAAGTGATTTTTTAGCTGTTCTTACTTCTGAAGCATACCCCTTTGCTATAAATCCAAGCGCGGTTGTTTTATCTTTTTCTAGTTTTGCAAGTAATTCTTCTGATGGAACATACTCATCATTCATTCCCATTTCTGTGAATGTATACTCGCCTTGTTCATCTAATGTAAGCGCATATTTTACAAGTCTTGTATCTGTTCCATCTATGTCTAGTCTACCTTCATAAGTAATTGCCCCATCTTGTGCTCTTTTCTTAAAGTCGTTTATATCATACTGATTAGGTCTTGTACTTATAGCATAATATTCATAACACCCCATAAACGGAGATTGTTTCATAGGAAGGTTACGTATGTAGTCATCTACACTAAATGTAGCAGAATCAAACATATATACCATTTCTGAATTTTTCTTCTTCCCTTTTCCATCTACACTTCTTGTAAAATGGTTATCCAAAACTCCTTTGGTAGGGATTAAGAAACCAGATTGCATTATTTTTTCCGCAGAACCTCTAGATGTAAAATGGATAAATCTTCTTGATTCATCTTCTGAAAACTCTCTTTTTTCAGAAGCCGTAAGCTCTCTATGTTTGCTTTTTAAATATTCAACTCTAAGTGCATCGCTTGCTATTACAGCACCGGCACCTAACAGCGCACATTCAGCGTACATACATCTTCCTCCTAAGTATATCTATATATTATTCTTCAAAGTAGTCTATTCTCATTGCCTCTTTAACTTGCTTTAATGTTTCTCTTGTAACTTGTCTTGCTTTCTTGCTACCTTCTTCAAGAATCTTCTTTACTTCATCTTTATGAGATTCGTAATATCTTCTTCTTTCACGAATAGGTTCAAGTTTTGTGATTATGTTTGCTATAAGTTCACGTTTACAATTAACGCATCCCCTAGCTCCTTTACGACATTCATCACAAATATTTTCTACTGCATCTTCGCTAAATAGTTTGTGGTAATATGCTACCATACAAACATCTGGATTTGCAGGATCATCTTTTCTAATTTTAGCTGGGTCTGTTACTGCAGACATCACTTTAGATTTTATTGTTTCATCATCATCTGCAAGGTAAATTGCATTGCCTAAGCTTTTACCCATTTTTACTCCACCATCTAGACCTTTAATTCTATTATTTTTGCTTAGTATTGCTTCTGGTTCAGTTAAAACATCTTTCCCTTCACCATATAACGAATTAAACTTTCTAACTATTTCTCTAGTTTGCTCTATAAGTGGTAATTGGTCTTCACCAACTGGTATTACATCTGCGTTAAATGCAGTTATATCTGCTGCTTGAGATACTGGGTATCCTAAGAAACCATAAGTTACAGATTCTCCACTATTTCCGAACAACTCCTTCTTTTGAGCTATTTCAGTTTTAATAGTTGGGTTTCTTTGTAATCTAGATACTGTTACTAAATTAGAATAGAAAACTGTAAGTTCTGCTATTTCTGGTATCATAGATTGAACAACAAAAGTTACTTTATTTGGATCTAATCCCGCAGATAAGTTGTCTATTGTTGTTTCTAATATATTTTCTCTTACTTTTGCAGGGTTGTTAAAATTATCTGTTAAAGCTTGCACATCTGCTACAAGAATATATGTATCATATTCATCTTGTAGTTTAACTCTATTTTGTAAAGAACCAAAATAGTGGCCTATATGTAGCTTTCCAGTTGGTCTATCCCCTGTTAATATTCTCTTTTTTTCTTTCATTTCTTTCACCTCATATATATTACATATATAACTCTAAGTTATATTATATACTAAGTAGCTTATAGAAACAATAAAAGTGCCCTATATTTAAGGCACTTTTTTATAATTAATTTTCTTTGTAAACACTTGCTTTTGTTTTAGCTCTACCTAATCTTTCAAATTTTAGTATACCGCTTTCTTTAGCAAATAATGTATCGTCTTTACCGATTCCAACATTTGTTCCTGGATGTATTTTAGTTCCTCTTTGTCTTACTAAAATGTTTCCTGCTTCAACAAATTGTCCATCTGCTCTTTTAGCACCAAGTCTTTTACCTATACTGTCTCTACCGTTCTTAGTAGATCCACCACCTTTTTTATGTGCCATTTATCTCAACTCCTCTTCCTTTACATCAATTCTAAATTAATTAAGCTTCTACTGTTTCTGTAGCTTCAGCTTTTTTTGCTGGTGCCTTAGTTGCTATTTTTTCAATTTGAACTTTAGTGTAGCACCATCTGTGTCCTCTTACTTTTCTTTCATTTTTCTTAGCTTTGTATTTGAACACTCTTACTTTTTTACCTTTTCCATGACCTATAACAGTTGCTGTTACTTTAGCATTTTTAACAGTTGGAGCACCAACTTCTGTTTTAGCTTCATCAGAAACTAGTAATACTTGATCAAAAGTAACTGTTTTACCTTCTTCTGCATCAAGTCTTTCCATGAAAACAATGTCTCCTTCAGAAACTTTGTATTGTTTTCCACATGCTTCAATTATTGCGTACATTTCTTTTCCTCCAATTCTTGCTTGCTATAGCTGAATGTAGGTGGCCTTAAAGCTCTTTTTAACCCAATTCACACTAATTACCCCCATATTTTAACATAGAGGTATTATTTTGTCAAGAACTTATTTACATTTTCTTCTACTATATTATATATTGTGTCATCTATAGTTTTAATTTCTTCTTTATTCATTCTTTGAAGAACGTAATCTACTAGCGGTATTGGCACTCCATTTCTATTTTCAATACCAACTCTTATTCTTGCAAAATCCTCTGTTTTTATCTGAGCTATAATATTTCTCATACCATTATGTGTACCAGCACTACCATTTAATCTATATCTCACATCTCCAAACGGAATATCTATATCATCATATATTACAACTATATCTTCTTTATCTATTTTGTACCAATTCATAAGTTCTACTATAGCTTCACCACTTAAGTTCATATATGTAGTAGGTTTTACAAGGCATACTTTTTCACCATTTATATTACCTTCGCCATAGATATATTTCTTCATTTTCTTATCTATTTTTATATTATATTTTTCAGCTAGTCTATCTACCATCACAAATCCCATATTATGTCTAGTATACTCATATTCTTTACCGATATTACCTAAACCAATAATACACTTCATAAATTTACCTCATTTCTGTCATATTTACACACTTTTACTTGAATTTTTACTCAATCTGTAGTATATTATATAGCAGAAAAAGTTTATTTACAAGATTAAAATGAAAGTGGTGATATTTTTTGTTATATAACATTCTTAGTAAACTTAAAATAAAAGATCAAAACAAATTTATCGCATCGATATTTGGTTTCTTTACCATGATAGTCGTTGCATTTATAATAGTACAAGTATTTACATTATTTGTAGTTCCAGAAGGAAGACTACCATTTTATCCAGACCCAATACTTTATGCTATCGCGTTAGTATGTCCTGTATTTTGGTATTCATATGGAGTAAACTCTAAATTAATATCTGGAAAAGACGCTAGAATTAAATGGTTTATAGTTGGCGTTGGTATAATGGGAGCAATAACAAACTCATTAATTATAACAAACATTAATAAAATAGTTTGGATGCTATTAGAAAAACTTCCTAACTATAGTATATTAATTAGCGACTATCCAGAACTATTCGGACCAGCACTTAAAACATTCTGTTTCTGTATACCATTTATATCTATATTCTCTTTAGTAGACTACGCTCTATTAGTATTAAGAGATGACGATATTACAAAAGGAATTATAGCATTTGGTGGTTTAGGTGTTAAAAAACCAAAAACAAACAACGGAATATTTACTTGTGAAAACATTATATGTAAAGATCCTGAAACATTAAAACCAATTGTTGTTCCTGAAAAGAAAAGAATGGAATCTACATTAGTACAAGGTGCTACTGGTACTGGTAAAACAGCAATGGTATTATTACCAATGAGTGCTAGAGACCTTGAAAAGAAATACTTCTTACGTGAGTATTCTAAAAAATTAGGTTACGAACTATTAAAGAAAGGTATTGCATATATTGAAGGACCATTCTCTAATGAATATATAAACCTAAACTTTAGTTTGAATTACTTACAACCTAAAAAAGGTAAGGAAAAAGAATTCTATTCAGAATTAAAAGATGTAATATTATACAAGAACAGTGAAACAGGCGAAGTAGTATATAGAGGCGTTGGTGTTACAGTTGTTGAAAACGATGGTTCATATGTAACTAACTTTACAAATGTTGCTAAAAACTTTGATATAGACGTATTAACTATAGACCCTGCAGACCCAGAACATACATTAAGTATGAACCCATTTGCTATTGAAGATCCAGCTAAGGTTGCATCTATAATAGCAGACGTATTAAAATCAATGCAACAAAGTGAAGGCGCTAAAGAAGAAGCATTCTTTGCCAACTTAACTTCAGACGCATTCCAAAACTTATCTATACTTCTTAAAGAAATGTATCCAAGACTTAACAATGGTGCATTACCATCACTTGAAGATGTATTAGACATGTTATACAACTTTGATAAAGTTGAAGAAATGACAGAAGACATGAAGAAAATTCCAGAGCTTGCAGAAAAGTATAAACTACTTATTGCATACTTTGAAAAAAACTTCTATAAACCAACATTAAATATAAATGGTTTTGAAATACCTGGTACAAGAGGTAGTGGTAGAAAAGATACCGAAAGATACTTGTACGGTGCTATAACTCAATTAAATAACTTATTAAGACATCCTGGTATTAAGAGAGCTCTTTGTGGTAGAACAAACGTAATAGACTTTGACGCTGCTCTAAGAGAAGGTAAAGTTATTACAGCATGTTCTAGAAAAGGTGAACTTGGTATGATTGCTTCTAAAGCATTTGGTATGTTCTTCATACTACAATTCCAAGATGCAGTACTAAGAAGACCTGGTTCAGAAGATTCTCGTATACCTCACTTCTTATTCATTGATGAATTCCCAGAATACATCAACAAGGATACAGAAGTAATGTTCACACTATTTAGAAAATATAGATGTGGTGCTACAATAGCAATACAAAACTTATCACAACTTGAAAAGAATAAAGGATTCGAATACTATAGACAAGTTGTACTTGCCAATACAAAAACACAAATCGTATTTGGTGATACAGTTCCTGAAGATAGTGAATACTGGAACAAAGCTTTCGGTATGACTAAGAAAGTAGATATGTCTTCAAGCTTCGATCCAACAGATAACTTCAAAGCTAAAAAATCTGTATCTCTTAAAGATAAAGAAAGATTCAAAGTTCATAAGATATCTGAACATAAATTTGGTGCAATTTACTACAAGACTAAGCTTGATAATGGAAATAGTATTTTCGGCGAAGGTAAAGTTGATTTCCTTGAAGATAAATACAAACAAAAACATCCAGCTTATATGTACAACTTTGAGAAGTTTATGATAAACAAACCATTAACTTCAAATGCAACTTCAAGTATTTTAGAAGAAGATGACGACAACATATTTAGTGATGCAAACGCAGTTACTACAAATAGTTTCTCATCTAACGCAATAAAAGAAAATGATAATCTTGTAGAACCAATAGTTGATACAGACGATCAATCAGCTGTTCAATCATTTGATTTCAATAATCCAACAGATTTTGATATAGTAATTGATACTGGTGATAACAAACAAGAATAAAAATATTCCCCTAAGGATTAAACCTTAGGGGTTTGTTTTATTTATTATTGTTTTGTTGCATTAGCTATAAACCATGTATAAAATGCAGGATCTACATCTTGTATAGAACTTCCAAAGTTCACAGTTCTATATACATTAGATAACCATTCGGTTTCATCTGACATACTATATGTACAAGCATTCACAGCCCAATAGTTTCCTAATGATGGTGCCGCAGTGTTATAACCAATACCATAATTATAAGCTGTATTGCCAGTTGGAGTTGTTGTTGTTTCGTCCCATAAATTCATTCCTATATAATTTACACCATTGGATGTAAAGTTTACTTCTACATATCCAATATGGTTATGGTATGTTATTTTTTCATTGAACACCCAACTACCATTTAATTGATTTTCACCCGCCACTTCTTCTGTGTTATTGTTATCACCAGATGATTCATTATTACTTCCATTCGTATATCCAGCTATTTCTATTAATATATTTCTTGGTCCATCTTGTGTTAATTTAACTTCTGCACCCGATGTCATTTTTACTGTTTTGCTTCCGTCTGCATTAGTAACGGGAGTCCCTTCTATCATTCCTTTATTAGTTAATTCCGCTACATATTCTTCTAATGTTATTTTACCTAAATTATCTGTTAGTATTCCGTTTTTTAATACTTCTAATCTAGTTATTTCTTGCGAATAATTTGTTTTATTAGTTGCTTGTTTCGAATGTTTTATTAAATTTGTGTTTTCAAGAGTAATTATAACTGCTCCTGCAAGTATTACCATAACTATTATTGTAATAACTAACACTATTAATGATATTCCTTTTTTCATTCTCATTTGTTTTTCTCCTTTTATTATGCTTTTATAATATAACAAAGAGTAAAGCATTACAATACTTTACTCTTTAGGTGTATTGTTTATTCCATTATCTTAAATACAATTCCGTTAGATATACTTGCAACCTTTTTACCATCTGGATATATTAAAATAATATCACCCTCGCTAGTTATTGAACTTTTATTATATGTTAATGTCGAAGCCTCAATTACAGTTTCGCTGCCTTCTACATTTAACGTAATAGAGTTATCTACATTAAATTTAATCGTAGCTTCTACTCCAAAAGTTATACTCTCATAAATCCCACCTTTTTGTATTTCACCTGTCACCACACCAACACATTCAAAATACGAATCTCCAACTCCTATTTTATTTCCATCATCTAATATATTAACAACATCCTCTCCGCATATTATTTGAGTTGCTGTATATGTACAACTACCAACCGGAAGATATTCTATACCTTCGTATCCGGCGTATTCACTAGTTAAATATGTAGCCCACAACGACGCAGAACCATCTTCATAAAACACATATTCATTTTGATATCTTTCTCCATTGATTTCACTTATCAGTCTATATGGCATATTAAACTTTATACCCGCCGTTAACGTTCCAATCTTTACTCCAGTATCAGATACCTCTATACTCCATTTATCTTCTGTAACACCTTGTTCTGCTAGATTTTCCTTTACTTCTTTTATTAAATCGTCCCCTCTTAAATCTTTAAGATATGCATCTGCCCACGTTAACGCGGCCAAATCTTGTACAGCAGATTCATTTGTTAAATCCACCGCCTGACTTGCTTTATTTATTATCCCCGTATTATTTAATGTTATTACTACACTAGCTGCTAATATTATCATAACTATTATTGTTATTACTAACACTATTAAAGATATTCCTTGTTTTCTTT
>JAZOWO010000127.1:0-11091 GCA_045659265.1 Clostridia bacterium
GCAAAGCAGCACATACTTCTTAAGTATGTGTTACTTTGCTAGTTTCTATTTTAATTTGAGGCGCAAAAAACGCTTCTAATGTTTGTTCATTAGAAAGTATTGTGTGTGTGTGTGTGTGTGTACAGCCGCAAGGCTTTCAGCGTTTTTTATCATTTGTTTACCCCTTTATATATTTTTTATTATATTACATATATTATTTTTATTCAATATTATTTGTTAAATCTTTTACAACTTCTGAAGCTATTATTAGTCCTGCAACAGATGGTACAAAAGATACACTACCAAGTGTAGTTGTATTTGTTTTTATAGCTGGTTCTGTGCTATATACAACTTTAACTTTTGTTATTCCTTCCTCTTTAAGACGTTTTCTTACTATCTTAGCTAGAGGACACATTTCTGTTTTAGATATATCTGTTACTGTAAGTTTTAATGGATCAAGTTTGTTTGCTGTTCCCATTGAAGATATTATTTTAATATTTTCTTTCTTACAGTACTTTATTAAAGCTATTTTAGACTCAACGCTATCTATTGCATCAACTACATAGTCTACATCTTTAGTAATATATGTAGGTATGTTATTCTCATCTATAAATTCTTTAACTGTATCTACTTTTATGCTTGGATTTATTAGACTTACACGTTTTTTAGCAACTTCTACCTTAGAGTTACCCACATTATCCACTGTAGCAATTATTTGTCTGTTGATATTTGTTACATCTACTGTGTCTTTATCTACTACAGTTATATGGCCTACTCCAATTCTTGTCAAAGCTTCTAATGTATATGATCCAACTCCACCAATTCCACATATTACTACATGAGATTTTTTTAGTATTTCCAGCTTCTCTTTCCCTAGAACTATTTCTGTTCTATCATATATTTTTTCTAAATACACTATTTCTTTCTCCTTATAACATAGTTAGTGTCCATAGCATATGGTACTTTAATTATTACAGATTGTCCTTTTACTCCAGGGTTTACTGTATCTATTCTTTCTCTTGTTTTAGAATCATAAAGTTCTTCTATGTTAAATTCATGTGGAGTTATATCTCCTGGTACCATTACATCTAGTAAATCTCCTACAGATAATTTATTTCTAATCTCTACGTGATATAGATTATCTCCTAGATTTTCTAATACTTTTGCACCATATTCATATTTTAGGTTTTCACTAAAACCATCATAATCATGGATATCTTGATTATTTGAGTTAGTGAAATAGAATTCTGAAAGACCTCTTGTTTTTACCTTTTCTAATTCTGGTAAGTAATTCTCATAGTTCCAAGTTTCAGGAGATGCGTAGTAATCGTCTATTGCTTTTCTGTACGCACTAACAACTGTTGCTAGATAGTAGTCTGTTTTAAGTCTTCCTTCTATCTTTAAACTATCCATTTCCATAGCTGCTAGTACTGGTATTTGTTTTAATAAACAAAGATCTTTAGATGAGAATATATATGTTCCTTTTTCATCATAGTCTATATTAATTATACTTCCAGGTTTATTTACTTCTTCTGCTGTTACTTTGTATTGCCATCTACAAGGTTGACTGCAATCTCCACAGTTAGCTCCTCTATCTGAAAGGTATTGACTTAAATAACATCTACCAGAATATGCGTAACAAATTGCACCATGAATAAACATCTCGACTTCTAAATCTGCTGGTTTGTTTTTCATAATGTATTCTATTTTTTCTCTAGATAATTCTCTTGCAAGTATTACTCTTTTTGCACCGTAATTATACCAGAATTTAGCTGCTTCCACACTTGTTATATTAGCTTGTGTACTAATATGTATTTCCATATTAGGTGCTGTTTCTTTAATACATGCTATAACTCCAGGATCACTTGCAATAATTGCATCTGCGTTTATTCTATCTAATCTTTTAATTTCTTCGCGTATTTCTTCATAATCTTTATCATAGGCATAAATGTTCATTGCTACATAAACTTTCTTACCTATTGAATGTGCATATTTAATTGTATCCTCTAAGTCGTCAGAATCCATTTCTGCTCTACTTCTTAGAGATAATTTAGCTGTTCCAGCATATACTGCATCTGCTCCATACATAAATGCTACTTTAGCTTTTGCTAAGCTTCCTGCTGGTGCTAGTAATTCCATCTTTTTCATTTTAATCACTCCGATTAATATTTTAACACAAATATTATGTTTTCTCAAGATAAGTAGACAGAAAAAAGGCCCAGTACTAACTGGACCTTATGGGAAATATATATGAGTTTCGTCAGCTTTGCAAGGAATATCTAGCATTTCAAAAAATGCTCTGATATTTGCATCCCTGTTTTCCGGATCAAGCCAAGGAGCTTTCGGGAAATCTCTTCCTAAAAGTTCGTAAAGCTCATCATAACTAACCCGTCCGTTTGTTTTTTCACATATATCTGCCCACTCCTCTACAAAGGATAATCTGTTTCTTCTTTCCAAGTATTGTTCAACTGCTGACCAATACTGCGAACGAATCCCAAAGACGTCAAAGTCTCTGTGCTCATTCCTCTTCTTTTTCCGCTTACTAAGCATGATACTACCTCCATACCATATTTTTACTTTGACAAATCTGTCATGTACTATATTTACTTGTGGGCAAATTATACCATATACAGCAGCATGTAGTCAAGAAAAAAAGAAGTCTTAGTTAGTACTAAAACTTCTTAATCTTTATTGTATTTCCTGTTTCTAATAATTCTATGTGATTTAATGCTTTACCTGTTCCCATAGCAACACATGAAACTGCATCTTCTGCTATCATAACTGGAATTCCTGTTCTTTCTTCTAGTAGTTTGTCTAATCCTGAAATTAGTCCCCCACCGCCAGTTATATATATTCCTCTATCACTAATATCTGCAGATAGTTCTGGAGGTGTAACCTCTAATACACTATGTACTGCTTCTACTATTTGATTTGCAGATTCTTTTAACGCTTCAAGCATCTCTGTAGAAGTTATTTCTATTTCTACTGGAAGACCTGTTAACAAGTGTCTACCTTTAATGCTCATTCTTTCTTCTACTGTTCTTGGATATACGCAACCGATATTTATCTTTATTTCTTCAGCTGTTCTTTCTCCGATCGCTATATTGTGTACTTTCTTTATATATTTGATAATTGCTTCATCAAATTTATCTCCAGCAACCTTTATAGATTTACTTTTAACTGCCCCACCAAGTGCAATTACTGCTATATCTGTAGTGCCTCCACCAATATCTAGTATCATTGTACCATATGGTTTTGTTATATCTATTCCAGCTCCTATTGCCGCTGCAATTGGTTCTTCTATAAGATAAACCTTTCTAGCTCCTGCATGATTTGCTGCATCTATAACTGCTTTTCTTTCAACTTCTGTTACACCAGAAGGTACACATATCATAATACGTGGTGAAATTATAGATTTATCTGCCACTTTAGTTATAAAGTATTTTAACATTTTTTCTGTAACTGTATAGTCTGAAATAACGCCATCTTTAAGTGGTCTTATTGCAACTATATTTCCAGGAGTACGTCCTAACATTTTTCTTGCATTTTGTCCAACTGCAAGTACTTCATTTGTATTCTTGTCTATAGCAACAACTGCAGGTTCTCTTAAAACTATGCCTTTGCCTCTAACATAAACAAGTATTGTAGCTGTTCCTAAATCTATTGCAATGTCTTGTCCAAATGTCACGTTAATACCCCTTTCTATACCCTTATTTTATGTGTCAATTATATTACATTTTTGTTTCATTTGCAATAGAAACTCCGAAAATATACCTATTCTAGACAAAAAATAAATTGTTGCGCATTGCAACAATTTATTTACTTTCTACAAAGTAGCCTATATCATAGAAATTATCTATTATTGTTTTTCCATCAATACCAATATACCATTCTGATGGCAGTTTTTCTTCTAAATCATTTCTAGAAATTTTTTCTTGTTCTAGTGTTAACATGTGTGAAGATTTTACTATTTCAGTTCCTGCTATAGAATAATATGGCATATCAGATATGTTTTTATATAGTTTTACTGTATTGTCTGATGATACCACCATATATTCTTTCCTTTCTGGGAAATAATATTTTACGCCGTAATATACATCTCTATATTCTGCTTCGCAATAAGTGTATACACACTCAATCGCATCTAATGTTTTTCCGTTGTTCTTAAATGTTAACTCGACTCCATTACTAAGTGTTACCTTGTTATTTGAATATACGCAATTTGTTTCTTTATCTAACATAATTGAACATTTTTCATCTAGATACTCTACATAGAATTCAATCGTATTATCTGATTTCAACACAACATAGAATATCTCTCCATCTGCTTCTTCAGAACGATCTTCATATGGTGTATCATAATAAAAACCATATTCATTTAGTTCCTTAATAGTTTTAGAAGTCGTTACATCTATTTCAGTTTCATTTGATGTAGTATTTTGTGGTTCTATTGTTTTTATTTTATTTAATAATAATGCTATCATTACTATCATAATTACTGCCACTAATGTTACTATTATTTTTTGTTTCCTTTTCATAAGCAACCTCGCTCACACTTATATTATACAATAAATATACGGTGTGTGCAACGCTTTTATTTTTATGCCTTTTTTCTTTCGTACTTTATTTTAGTTGCCATTCCGCCTCTTATGTGTCTTTCTTCTTTATTTCTTTCTAACACTTGCTTTGCTTCTTTCCATAATGCTGGATTTATCTTTTCTAAACGTTCAGATATATCTTTGTGTACAGTAGATTTTGATACATTAAACTTTGTTGCTGCTCCTCTTACTGTGCATCCCGTTTCTATGATATAGCTGGCTAATGTTTTTACTCTTTCTTCTATTTCGTTATCTATCACAAATATCACCTGACCTATTACATCTTATTCTTAAAATTCTTGTTTATTACTGATTATTTAAGAATTCTTCAGGATTTATATTTGTTCCATCCTTTATTATTTCAAAATGGAGATGACTTTCTTCTTCACTTTCTCCATATGCTGTATCTCCAATAGTTCCAATTATTTCACCTTTATTTATCTTTTGATTTACCTTTGGAAGATTATCTTCGGCTAAATTTGAGTATACAGATATATACCCGTCCTCATGCTCTATTCTAACAACATTACCATAGAAATTATTACTCTCAATAGATATTACTTTACCATCTGCTATACATTTTACATTCTCACCTAATTCTGATTTTATGTCTATTCCTGTATGTATTAGCCACATACCCAATGTTTTAGAATATATTAGTGTGTCTTTTGCATATTCTCTTATTATTTCTCCATCAACCGGCCATACTCTTTTTAATTTTGTATCTTTTGTATTATCTATAGTGCCACTTGTTTTATTCTCTTTAATGTTTGATACATTTGTTGATATACTGCTTATAGCGGTTTCGTACTTTGCCACTTCTACATTGTTCGCTTCTGTTTGTACATCACTTGGCAATTTGTATTCTATATAGTTTTCTTTACTTAATGTATTATATACATTTATATTATTTGCTACTGTTACTACTCCTAAAAGAATCATTAGAAAAAGTAGCCCATAATATCTTGTGTGTATTTTAACCTTGTTTTCCTTTTTGTTTTTTACTTTATTTTTAATATTGTTTATTCCTTCTTTTACTTTATCCATCTTTGGTATATTAAATTTCATTTTCTTTCGTATCTCCTTCTACATATATTTTTGTAACGTCCACTCCAGTATAATAATGTTTTATTATACCTATGTAGGTTAAACCTTGTTTTGCATAATAATCTGCACCGACCTGACTCATTCCTACTCCATGTCCGTTACCTTTTACATTAAATATTACCTTATCCCCCTCTTTATTTACTGTAAAATTTGTAGATCTCAAACCTAATAACGTTCTTAACTCTTCAGCCTTGTATATAACACCTCCTATTTTTACTTTATCTATTCTACCTGAATTTGTATACGATAGAATTTCTACTATATTCTCACTATCTTTATTTATACTACACTTAGTTGTGCTACTTTTGTTTAATTTTGTCTGCAAATCCGAAACTGTTAATTTTACTTTGCTTGTATAGTTTTTATATTCCTCTTCTCCTTTACTTTCCACAGACTTAAGATATGGTATATTCTGTTTTCCCCATATTGCACTTACATCTTCTGTCTTGTCTCCACTACACGCATGAAAATATGCATTTATGTATTTACCACCATATGTAACTACAATATCTTTTGTTGAATCTACCGCTTGTTCTACTTTTGCAAAATACATATTGCACTCCTCTTCGGTATACCCCTTACTTCTTTTCCAAATATTATACAAATTATCTAAACTGTACCACGCTTGGCAATGTGCTGGATTATCGCAAATATCTGCATCATTATGCGCATTACCACTCATCTTTTTATATAAATATGTTCTGGCTACAATTGCTTGTGCTTTTAACGCTTCTATATGGTATTCTGGAGGCATTTCTGCCGGTAACACTCCCTTTATATATTCGCTAATAGATAGCTCTTTAATTTCGCCCGTAGAAGATATTTTAAGTTTTATCTTGTCCTTAACCTCTTTTACTTTTAATATATTTAATTCTTCTTGTTTTTGTATATTTTCGTCTTTCTCTTCTATTTTATTATTTCCATTCTTGCTACTTTCCTTGTCCACTTTATTTGTATAAAAAACAAGTGTTGTAACTAAAACAGCTAGTACAAAAGCATAAAAAAACACAAACTTTTTCATAAGATATATCACCTAAGATATATATATGTTTAAGTTTGTGTTTTTAGAACTATTTTATATTTTTATTCTTCCACATTATTCTTTTTTGCTGTGCCGAATAATTCATCAAATTTTCTTTCTAATTCTTTTTGAAGATCTAATTCTACAGCTGCAGGTTGTGGCTTTGGTGTTGATACAACTGTTGGTCCAACATCTATCTCAACATCTGGTACTACCGGACTTATTGGTGCAACCGGTTCAGCTTTTGGAACTCCTACATTTGGAGTTATTGGAGCTTTTGGTGTACTAACTACTGATGTATCTATTTGCATATTATCTGTATTTGCTTTAGATTGTGCAACCACTTCTCTTGCTCTTTTTAATCTGTTATTAATGTGTTCTTGAACATCCATAGTCTTAATTTCTACTGCTGGTGGTTTTGGTCTATCTGCATTTGAATGCATTACATATCTTGCAGCTTCATTTCTAGCTGGGTGATATTTATAGAACCAAGCCTTTTTAGCATATATTGGTCTAAGTCCACGGATAAGGATGATTTCATCATCGTTAGGTAAACGTTTTAATTCGTCTACTGTCATAATGTCTCTTCCTTGTCTTTGTTCACTATATGAATATCCTTGAGAATGTTCATTTTTCTCATCTCTATTTCTTGATTTACTTTCAAATGTAATTGTAGTTTGACCTAAACTCTTTGAGAAGTATTCACAAGTTTTAATAGATTGAGAACCTAGGAACAATTGCGTATCACAGTTTGCTATGATATTTTCGTGTAAGTCTTTATATAAGTCTACTAATTGGTCTAAGCTTTGTACTATGATACTCATAGATATAAGTCTTGATCTACTTGTACTTAGTTTTTGGTTAAAGTCTGGTATCTTACCAATGTTAGCGAACTCGTCTAGTAGTAGATAAACTGGTTGGTGTAAAGCACCACCGCTTCTATCTGCTAAAGCATAAAGTCTTTGTAGTAATTGTCCATAGAATATTGTTAAGATATAGTTGTATGTTGAGTGAGAGTCTGGAGATATAACGTATAATGCTGTTTTCTTTTCTCCAAGTTGCTCAAAGTCTATATCGTTTGTTGTTGTTAACATTTGCATGTTAGGGCTGTCGAAGTGAGATAATTTAGAAACTAAAGATATTGCTATACTTTGTTTTGTTTTATCTGCACCAACTCTGATACCCTCATATTCTTTTCTACCTGGGTGATCTGGTTTTAATTCACCAACGAATAATCTATCAAATATAGATTCGTCTGCACCACCTGCTCTAACTATGTTTAGACAGCTAGAAAGGTTTCTTTCAGGTTCTGGTAAAACAGATATTACATAGTAAATACATGCTTTAAGTAGCATTTTTGCTGTGTTATCCCAGAATGGATCTGCAGCTTTACCATCACCTTCACCACCAGAAACTATTGTATGCGCAATGATATCTACGTCTGAATAATCTCTAATGTGTGCAAGTGGATTATATCTGTTACTTAATTGAGGATCAACTAAGTCTAATACTTTTACATCGTAACCATTTGCTTTTAAGTATCCTGATGTTTCTCTGTATAACTCGCCTTTAGGGTCTGTTATAACGTATGAACCTAATTTTTGTAATATGTTAGGTTTGATGTATGATGCAGTTTTACCTGTACCAGATCCACCGAATACTAGTATGTTTTTATTTACTCTTACTTTTTTAGGATCTGTTCCTAAGTAGTGGTTTCTACTTAAGATAAATCCTTCAGATTTATTTAATATATATGAACCGTCTGGTCTTTTCTTGTATTCTTCACCATTTTTACTCCAACCACCAGAACCATGTTCTTCGCCTTGGTAGTCGTGTTTTACTCTTTCGCTACTTATTAATTTAATAAATAATGCTACACATAGTGCAAATACTATTCCAGCTCCTACAACAAATGCATCTTGCTTTCCTGCTCCATCAAGTAATGTTTCCATTATTACAGGTATATTAAAAGCATATTCTGCCCATTTGCCAGTAGTTGCTTCCATTCTTGCTATACCATCTGCAATTGTAGCGTCTTCACAAGCTTTATACCATGATGTCATAAGACCACCCATTACGCAGACTGTTATTAGTAAGTATAGTCCGAACATAACAATAAGTTTTACCTTATGTTCTTTTAACCAGCCTTTTAGTTTATCTAACCATTCCATTATTCTTGCCTCCTTCTACACTATCATTTCGTCATCGTCTAATGAAAATTCCACATCATTAGCTTCAGCTACAGGAGCTTCTTTCATAACTTCTGGTAGTTTTAACATACCATGGCTCATAGCTTCTAACTTTTTACCATCAGTTGCTACTACAGCACCTCTGTTATAATTGCCTTTTATTTCTAAAACAACATAAGGTCTTAAAGGTAATAGTTTACACATACCTTTAACTTCTTTAGTCACTTCATCTATGTGTAAAGTTGGTTTAACTTCTTCACATGTTATAGTGTCAATTATGGCAAATCTTCTTTTCATGTTTGGTGTATAAGTAAATTCTTTGTATTCTACATTAGAATCATTATATAGGCTACCATAAGATAAGGCTAATTTATCTTCTGTTGGAACTAATCCATTTCCATCTAATAATCCAGTGCTTAATACTGCTTTACTCTTAGTTAAAGTTAATAACACTATATCTTGTTTACCATCAAAATCTGGTATAACAGAATATTCTTTAACTATTCTTCCTGCAACTTCTTTATTTGTTGCATCTAGTTTTTGTAAAGAATAATACACCTCACCCTTTACAAATTCTGAATCGTTCTCTTCTACAAGAAATGCTAATGTTCTTGTACCAGGAACATCCACTATTTCAAATTTATTCATTTGTATACTTTCCATATATTCCTCCTATTTTTTCAAATAGTATTCTACGAATCCATTATATTATATATAGTTTTTTTTTTCAACACATAAAGTTTAATTATTTTAATAAAATTCACATAGAAAAAGAGCTATTTCTAGCCCTCATTTTTATTTATTATTATATCTTCCCTATTACATTTTTCTTTTATTTCCTCTGCTCTATATGAATTAATTATATATTCACACTTATTGTTGAAGACAAACGCTACAGATTTAGTATATTCCAAATCCTTAAATTCAGTTATAACTAAGCTTGCTTTAGTCTCTTTAAGAGTTTCAAACGTTGTTAAAAATCCTATACCTGTTCCACCAGTTGTTACTTGTTCTTTACCTAGTTTTAATAATGTATCTATACCAAACTCAACACCATTATCTAATATACATATTTCATAACAACCATCTTTTAATCCTAAAACAACCATTATTTCTTTGTTAGAATTGGAAGATTTATTCACAGCATTAATAGCATCACGGATATGATCACCAAGTAACGTTTCCAATCTGCTTTTAGAAATATATCCATTAATTAAAGGTTCTATACTATCTTGTATATTCAATTTAAAGTCTATATTATTCTTTGCACATTCTGTTTGCATGTACTTAAGCATATTATCTATTTCTACTACATTTGTTTTAGGTAATACATTAAGTCCTTTAATTATTTCACATTCCTTAGAATATTCGCTAGTAAGCTCATTAACGATATTTAATATATTTTCGCTTACCCCGGATTTATCCACTTCACCAGAAATGTTTTGCTTTACCATTAACTCTAATGCTTTTTGTCTATTAAAGAACTCATGTCTAATTTTACTTGTATTAAACTTTTCTTGACTTAGCTTCTCTATTTCTTTATCTTTAGTTGCTATTTCCTCTTTATATTCTTCTAAAGTTTTAAGTAATAACGAATGTTTATATTGCATAGTTAGTGTTCTTTGTATCATAATATACATTGTTATACCAAGGATGATGAAGGTGATAACATTGTTTATCATAATATCTTCCGGTTCAGAATATCCACTTCCCAACAGGCATGCCATTAGCATGATAGCAACGCTTACATATATTACTAAAGTATCAGTGTTATCATTATTAAATTTGTCATATAGTTTATTAGCACCACTGTTAAATCTTTTTATTTTGAAAAACACCATTAAGCTTAAGAATTGAATTATTAACATTATAACAATTCCTAGCACCTCATTTTCATTAAACCACAACTTATATGGTACAAAACCCAATATTGTTCCTAACATACGTGTAACACTTGAAGTAGCATATCCAATCAAAACAAGTACGAAAGAATATCCTATTTTACTTTTAGATAGCCTTGATATAATCATTACATGTAAAATATATAGCAAAAACAATAATAACATTGAATTAATGTTAGTTTTTAATAAAGAATACAATATAGCTACAAGTATACTAAACCCCAAAAATATATAATGAGATTTTTTGTCCGTTTTTTCTATTAGCATTTTATTGCAAACGTAATATATGCACAAAC
>JAZOWO010000128.1:0-3323 GCA_045659265.1 Clostridia bacterium
AACCAATGCATAACTGCTGTTTAGTAAATATCGGAGATATGCTAGATAATGGAACAGTAATGAATGGAAAAATGATAGAAAGTCCAAAATCTTTCCAAGTAGCATGTACAGTTATGACTCAAATCATTGCTGCTGTTGGAAGTAGCCAATATGGTGGACAATCAGTTGGTATTCGTCATTTAGCAAAATATTTAAGAAAAACTTATGACAAAATATATAAAAAGAGATTTTTAGGATATGTTGAAAAAGGATATTCTAAAGAAGAAGCAGACTTAAGAGCAAAAGAAGATGCAGTTGAAAGAAGAGCAGAAGATTTATCATCTGGAGTTCAAACAATTCAATATCAAATTAATACATTAATGACAACAAATGGACAAAGCCCATTCGTAACAATATTTATGTATTTAGATAAAGATGATGAATATATAGAAGAAAATGCTATGATAATCGAAGAAATCTTAAAACAAAGATTACAAGGTATTAAAAATGAGAAAGGTGTTTATATTACACCAGCTTTCCCAAAATTAATCTACGTTTTAGATGAACACAATTGCTTAAAAGGTGGAAAATACGATTACTTAACAAAACTTGCTGTTAGATGTTCTTCTAAGAGACTTTATCCAGACTATATCTCTGCTAAGAAGATGAAGGAAAACTACGAAGGTAATGTATTTAGCCCAATGGGATGCAGAAGCTTCTTATCTCCTTGGAAAGATGAAAAAGGTAATTACAAATTTGAAGGTAGATTTAACCAAGGTGTTGTATCACTTAACTTACCTCAAATAGGAATTATTGCTGGGGGCGACGAAGAGAAATTCTGGAAGCTATTAGATGAAAGATTAGACCTTTGCTATGAAGCATTAATGTGCAGACACCATGCATTACTTGGAACTACATCAGACATATCTCCAGTACACTGGCAATATGGTGCAATAGCAAGATTACAACCAGGTGAGAAAATAGATAAGTTCTTAAAAGACGGATATGCAACAATATCTCTAGGATATATAGGAATATACGAAGTAACAAAACTTATGAAGGGTGTATCTCATACAACTCCAGAAGGAAAAGAATTTGCTCTTAAAGTTATAAAGAGATTAAGAGCTGCTTGTGAAACTTGGAAGAAAGAAACAGGTTTAGGCTTTGGATTATATGGAACACCAGCAGAAAGCTTATGCTACAGATTTGCTAGAATAGATAAAGAAAAATTCGGAGATATTAAAGATGTAACAGATAAGGGTTACTATACAAACTCATATCACGTAGATGTTAGAGAAAAGATTGATGCATTTGAAAAACTTGCATTTGAAAGTGAATTCCAACCAATATCTTCAGGTGGAGCAATATCTTATGTAGAAATACCAAATATTACTCATAACTTAGATGCATTAGAAGATATAGTAAGATTCATTTATGATAACATTCAATATGCAGAATTTAATAGTAAATCAGACTACTGCCATTGCTGTGGATTTGATGGAGAAATTATAATAAACGATAACAACGAGTGGGAATGCCCAAGTTGTGGAAACAAAGATAAAAGAAAAATGAACGTTACAAGACGTACTTGTGGATATCTAGGAGAAAACTTCTGGAATGAAGGAAAAACTAAGGAGATAAAAGCAAGAGTACTACATTTATAGGAGAGAAATTATGAAATACGCTACAATAAAGAAAATGGATATAGCTAATGGACCAGGAGTTAGAGTTTCAATATTTGTTAGTGGTTGTAGACATCATTGTAAAGGCTGCTTTAACGAAGAAGCATGGGACTTTAATTATGGAACAGAGTTTACAGAAGACACAATAAACGAAATATTAGAGGCACTTAAGCCAAACTATATAACAGGTCTATCACTTTTAGGTGGAGAACCATTTGAAAAAGAAAATCAAGCTGCATTAGTTGAATTAACTAATAGAGTTAGAGAAGTTTATCCAGATAAAACAATATGGGCGTATTCAGGTTTCCTTTTCGATAAACAAATAAGAGATAAAATGTGTACAATGTGGGAAGAAACTCCACAGTTATTAAAGAATGTGGATATCTTGGTTGATGGAAAATTTGAAGAAGAAAACAAAGATCCAAAACTATTCTTTAGAGGTTCTTCAAATCAAAGAATAATAGATGTACAAGAGTCGTTAGCAACTAATGAAGTAGTTCTAAAAGATGAAATATATCTAAAAGAAAAAAATAGAAGTGTCTTTTCACAAAAAGTATAAAATAAGAGAGGTTATATGAAAGGATATAGATTAAATCCAAATAGAGAATATGTAGATAAAATAATAACAGGAACATTAAAAAAAGATGGACATTGTCCTTGCAGAGTGGAGAAGAACGAAACAACTCTTTGCCCTTGCGATAAGTTCATAGAATCTGGAGAATGTTGTTGCAAACTATTTATTCCAATTGAAGATTAAAAATAAACACCGTATGAGAAAAAACTCATATGGTGTTTTTCTTGCAAATGTGTAAAACAAGTGGTAATATAACGATAGAAGGTGAATAATCTATGGAAAGAAACGGAAGTAAGCTAATATTATGCCCTTGGCTTGAAGGAGATGTATTGGAAAAAGCTCATGAAAGGCAAATGCGAAGAGAAGAACTAAGAAATATTATCGGGAAAGTTTTCGCAAAACGAAAATATAAACATATACCAGCTAGGTTAATAGATTGGTGGATGGATAAAGAATATATGCAACCGTTTATATCAATTAGAGATTTAATGGTCAAATTGCTTGGAAAAGTAGTTTGCCCAATTATAGAAAAAATCGAAGAAAAATATGGTGAGAATCTAGAAAGATTAGATGAAATGTGTGTAGTAGATATTATATATAGAAAATGGTATAAATTTGCTTTTCAAATAAGCTGTATACATTGTTAAATGGAGAATAAAATTAAACACCAGCTGTAATTAAACAGCTGGTGTTATTGTTGTCAAAGTCCGTTCTCAAATTCTACGACTCTTCCGGAATATCCAGAAGCAAAGATAGCTTCAACAAGCTTGATGAGTCTTCTTTGCTGGTCGTGGGTTACAATGATATCTGCTTCACCTCTAAGGTAAGCAAATACATTTTTGTAATACTCTCCCCAGTTTTCTTTCTGCACAGGGAGAGGATATTCCTTGATGGAGTCTTTATCTCTGGGAGCCATGGTTTTGGTAATACCTGCTCCGGCCACGATAGGCACAGCATCCTTGTTCTCCCAGTCAGAGACCATAACAATCTTGCCAGAGCAAGACCAGTTATTAAGGACTGCAGTTCCGTTTTCGCCAAGCATATACCATCTGGGAAGCGAGATGAAGTTACTGGTGGTAACCTCTACA
>JAZOWO010000129.1:0-23130 GCA_045659265.1 Clostridia bacterium
ATATATACATCGGAAGAGTTATTCAATAGAGTGTGCAAAGAATATAGTCTTATCAACAATGTAGCTAAATCAAATGGTGGATTAGAATTAATGAAAAATAATTTTAGTAAAGAAAACAATATAAACGAAGTTTTCCCAATCTTTCAATTGCCTAAAAATTATAAGAAAGTAAAAGACTTAGTAATAGAAAAAGAAGATTTAGAAAAATATCCAACTCTAAAAGAATATAATGATTTCTATGAACAATTGAAAGAAGAATCAAAAAGATTATGGAGTACAAGTAATTTAACAAAAGAAGAAGTGATAAGAAGAGGTAAGATAAAAAAAGTAATGTCGGAAATTAAGAAAGATATGCTTTTAGTGAAGAAACAATTGCAAAAACCTATCATTTGGAAATCACCATTGAAAGACAATGGTAAAGTGGATTATGATGAATTAGATATGCTTGATAGGAATGTAGTAAAAGAATTGCTTAGGGTTCATAAAGGAAATGACTTACAAGATGATTTAACTTGCATTTTAGAAGATTTAAAAAACCTATTGAATAGAGTTGAATTGACTGATAGACAAAAGATAGCATTGAAATTATGGTCAAACGGAGTAAGTGAGACAGAAATTGCAAACGAGTTGAATGTTAAACAAAATACAGTCAATGGAATATTAAATACTATCATTGGTAGAATAATCACACAATATGAAAAAGAATATACTGATTGGTACTATTTTAATGTATGTAAAGGTGAATATAAAAAATGCAGCAAATGTGGAGAAGTAAAACTAACAAGTGAATTTAATAAAAATGGAAAAAAAGGTCTATATCCAAGATGTAAAACATGCAGAAGAAAAATGGGTTGACATAAGTACCGATAAATGGGGGGTTTTGTAATAAAGTAGGTATGTAAACCTTAGAAAACCTATGATATATCGCTATTATCTAAGGTCAAGGAGGTGGGATATTGAAATATAATGATTTCATAGCGAGTTTTCAAAAGGAACTAAATGAAAATGGTGTAAGAATAACACAAGAAAAAATGAAAAAGATGTTTGAGGTATTGGCAGATTATATAATCGAAAATATAGGATACGAGGAAAATATAAATATTCGTGAATTCATTGTATTTAGATTAATAACAATTCCTCCTAAAAAACTACCCAACGGTGAGTGGTCAGAACAACAGTATTCAATAAAAATAGAAATGACGGATAAATATAAAAAAGAATTGAAGGATAGATTAAATAATAAATAATTAATTAAGGGAGTGAAGTTCATGAAAATAGAGCAAAAAATATCTCAAAAAATAGAATTTGCAAATTGTGAATTAACAGTTGTAGATGGTAGATTAGTTTTAATTGAATATGATAAAGAAGGAAATCCAATGGATGAATATGATTTAATAAATGAATTAGAAAATCAAGATGGTTTCTTAGATGAAGTAGGTTTTAAAGTTACAATTGTAAGAAGTATGAATAAGTAGGTGGACATATGGAGAACTTTGAAAAAAAGTTAGAATTATGTTTAGCAAAACTTAATAAAGAAATAGATAAAGATTGGATAGAAATAGTTCAAGAATTAGGTTTAGATTGTAGTTCAGACCATTTGAGAAAAACGGCTTATGGTATGAAAGAATGTTATGATTATTTTAGCAATAAAACTAAAGAAATGATTGCGCAAGAAGAGTACGAAAGATTACTTGAAAAAGAATTAGAAATAAAAAAAGAAAAAGTTAAATTAAATGATTTAAAGACACAATTGAATAAACAAATAAGAGAACTTGCAAGAAAAGAAAATTTAGGTGAAATACTTGAAGAAAAATTAAAAGAACTTGATATGCAACCTAGAATCATAAATGACGAATATAAGCAAAGAGTTACTAGCAATAGAGATATGGTATGTTTAATATCTGACATACATTATGGGATAAAAACAACAAACGCATTATCTCCTTACGACAGTGATATATGTAAACAAAAGATGAATTATTTAATAGATAAAACAATTAGATTTTCATTAGAAAACGATGTAGATAAATTATATGTAATGATACTAGGTGATGAAATATCTGGATTAATTCATAATACAACTCGTTTGGAACAGAGAGAAGATGTAATATCACAGGTAATAGATGTAAGTGAATTATTATATGAATCAATAATAAAACTTGCTGAAAATTTACCATTTGTTGTAGTTGGAATGGCGCAAGGAAATCATTCAAGAGTAATGGCAGATAAAAAAGATTCATTAGAACAAGAAAACTTTACTAGATTAGTTAAAGAATTCTTAAAATTAAGATTAGTAAATGTTTCAAATGTATTATTATTAGAAAATGAATTTGATGAATCTATAATTGAAATAAATATAAGAGGATATAATGTAATAGGTTTACATGGACAGAATGATAGCTTAAATAATGTAAGCAAATTAACTGAAATGTTTGATAAAAAAATAGATTATGTTTGTTTTGGCCATTATCATAATGCAAGAGAATTTGAAAACAATAAAACAGAAGTTATAGTCAACGGATGTTTTAGCGGTGATGATTATTCAAAAAGATTAAGACTTTATAATAAGCCGATACAAAAATTACTATTATTTGACGATACAGGTAAAATAGCAACGTATAATATAAACTTAGATTTTTATAATAAATAATTAAATGGAGAGATAATATGAGAGATATGACATTAGAGAGGTTAAGACAAAATTGTGGAGAACATATGAGAAATAAAGAAGATAAATTCTTTAAAAGAATAGAAGATGAAATGATGTATCGTTCTTTAAAAGGATATACTAATTATAGATTAAAAGTTCAAGGAATGCCAACTAAAGTAAGATGTAAAATATTTAATTATTATCGCAACAGAGGATATTTAGTTACTTGTGAAAGAACATTACAAGGAGAAGTAATGGTTATAAGTTGGGCATAAACGACAGTACCTACAACGCATAGGGCAAATTTATTTGCACCGCGGAATAGGAGTAGGGCAAAGTAATAAAATAGGAGATAAAATTATTTTATCTCCTGTACATAGCATAAGGAGAGTTTAATACTCTCTCTCCTGTAAACATAAAATACCCCCTTTTAATTTTTTTGGTAGTCTATTATAGACTACCTTTTTACATAACATAAGTAGATGGGATTTGCTATCTACTTATACTTCCTCCTATTCTATTCATATATCAACTCCCTTAAAGGCTAGGTTGGGATACCTAGCCTTCTTTTATAGGAGGCAATAAATTTAAGAGAAAGGTGGTGGAACATTGGCAAAGGTTTCGCAACAACAAAAAAAATGTTTAAAATGTGGGCAAGAATTGACACTTGGTTCTTTTTACAAAAGTCAAAGCCCCATGTTTATATCAGATAATAAAATACCTATATGTAAAGAATGTTGCCTAGCAATATATGAAGAAAATCTTCAACATTATAAAGATTGTGAAAAAGCTTTATATAAAACTTTATATAGTTTAGATATTTATTTTGATATAAAACTTGTTAAAAGAAGTTTGATAGATACTTACAATTCAAATAAACATATTTTTAAAGTTTATATGAGTAACATAAATTTAGTTCAATACAAAGGAAAAACCGCTAAAGATAGTCCACCTTTTAATATATGGGATATAGAGGAAGAGGAATTCTTAGAGTTTGAAATTGAGAATGAAATAGAACCTAAATACTTTAAAATAACTAGAGAAATGATTGACAGATGGGGAAGTGGCAGAACAAATGATGATTATATATATTTAGAAGATATGTATAATACTATGATTAAAACTTATGATACAAGTAACCCTATGTCAGTTGAAACATATAAGCAAATAGTTCTTAATTATTTGGATGTTAAAAAATTAAGAGAAGGTAAAAATCCAGATAATAAAAAAATAGGTGAAATATTAAAAATAAATTCTATGCTCCAAGCCGATTGCCGTATAAAAGACGTTCAAGCATCAAACGATGAAGATAATATGTATTGGAGTATGTTTATTGAAGAAATAGAATGGTCTGAACCTATTCCACAACCCGAAAAAGAGTTTCAAGATGTTGATGGGATTAAGAAATATATTAAGAAATGGTTCGTTGACCCATTTGCTAAAAGTAGAAAATTAAAAGAAAATAGTGGTGATAATCAATGAAAACCACTAGCACAAAAAAAAGAAAAAATGTATCTATGAATCGCGAAGAAAGAATAAAAGAAGGAACTAAAATATGGGCATCCTTCTATAGAGAAAATCTTCATAGATTTGCAGATGATTTTTTAGATGGAATAAATTTATTTACCTTTCAAAAAATGTGGCTTTATTATTTAAATAAAAGTCTTACAAGTTGTTTTATATGTTCAAGGGGTTTATCTAAATCCTATACATTAGCGGTATTTATGTGTTTAAAATGCATCCTATATCCAGGAACGAAAGTTGTAATATCTTGTGAGACAAAAGAAACATCTAAACGTATAATATCAGAAAAAATACAAGGTGAATTGATGGCTAAATCTTCTAACTTAAGAAGAGAAATAAAAGAATGTAAAGTTGGTATCAATGAATCTCATGTTATCTTTAAAAATGGTAGCAAAATCACTTCTATAAATGCTTCAAATAATACAAGGGGTATGAGGGCAACAATGCTTATAGTTGACGAGTATATTCAAATTAAAGGTGGATATGATACTATAACTAAAATATTGCAGCCATTCCTTAACGTACAGAGACAACCAAGATTTCTAACTACGGGAAAATATGGTAAAGAATTTATAGAAGAAAATCAAGAGATTTATCTATCGAGTGCTGGATATACTAACACATGGTATTATGATTTATACGAAGAAGTAGTTTCAAATATGTTAGAAGGTAAAGAAGCTTTTGCTTGTAATTTACCTTATACATTAGCGAATCATCATGGCTTACTATCAGATGCAAGGGTAAAAAAAATAAGAGAAGATAAAAATATGACAGACATGGCATTTGAAACCGAATATAATGCACAATTTTGGAGTATTAATGATAAGGCTTTCTTTATGCCAAATGACATATTATCAAATAGAAATATAGTAAAACCTTGGTACCCACCGACGGAAGTTCAATATCTTGAAGAAAAAGATAAGAGAAATAAATCCTGGAGTTTACCGAGGGATACGAATGAAGAATTAAGAGTTTTATCATGCGATATCGCAACCAGTTCAAGTTCTAGTACAGTTTATAATGATGCTTCTATATATACTTTTATAAAAGCTAATCCAAAAGGAGAAAAGTATATATCCGAAGTTTTATATTCTGAATCATTGGAAGGTTGGAAAATAGAGGAGCAAGTATTGAGAATAAAAAGATTATGGTATGATGGGGATGTAGATTATATCGTTCTCGACGTTAGAAATGCAGGGATTGCAATATTGGACTTATTAGCTAATTATACATATGATGAACAAAGGGATATAAAATATCCACCTTTTAAATCTATGAATAATAAAGAGCACGCAGACAGATGTTCTTATAGAGAAGCTAAGGAAATAGTTTATTCAATTGTCGGGACAGAACAATTAAATAGTGAGATAGCATTTACATTTAAATCATCATTAGAAAATCATACTACTCAATTCTTAATAAATGAAATTGAAGCAGAAGACTATTTAGTAGAACATAAGAATTTTAATTTGCAGCCTAATGAAAGAAAAGTCGAATTAATGCTGCCTTATTTACAAACAACATTAATGCAAAATGAGATACTAGAATTAGAAGCAGATACAAGTGGTAAATATTTAAAATTAAGAGAAAAAAGTTCAATGAGAAAAGACCGTTATAGTTCCGTTTCATACGGGATTTACTTCATAAAACAGAGGGAACAAAAATTAAAGAAAAAAACTAAGAAAAAGTTTTTTAGTGCTTGGTAGGTGAGAAAATGAACTTTATAAATTATCAGAGTGCAAGTGAAGAATCAAATGAAGCACTTAATAAGTATTTAGCTACGACAAATGGTTATATACCAATAGGTGTAGATATGATTAATGCTCCGTATATGTGGATGAATGGATACACAGGGCATGGGGTTAAAATAGCGGTAATAGATACAGGATGTGCAGACCACCAAGATTTAAGAGAAAATATAATCGGAGGTAAAAACTTCACGAATGAAGATGGCTGCAATCCCGATATATTCACAGACTATAATGGACATGGTACCCATGTTTGCGGGACTATATGTGCAAATGGAAACATAAGGGGAATCGCACCAAATGCTAAAATACTTGTGCTTAAAGTGTTAGATGGTAAAGGTAATGGTACAATAACAAGTTTAATAAATGCAATTAATTATGCGGTAGAACAAAAAGTAGATATAATTTCAATGTCTTTAGGCTTTCCAACAGATTTAGTTGAACTTAGATATGCTGTTAATAAGGCATTAGATAAAGGCATAGTAATAATATGCGCCTGTGGAAATAGCGGAGATGGAAAAGGAGAAACAGATGAAATAACATATCCCGCTTATTATAATAGGGTAATAAGTGTTGGTGCTATAGATAATATAAGATTAGGTGCAAACTTTACTAATTCAAATAAAGAAGTAGATTTAGTAGCTCCAGGAGTAGATATAGTATCTACATATCTTAATAATGGTTATGCTACTTTAAGTGGTACATCTATGGCAACGCCTCATGTTACGGGGGCAATAGCATTATTGAAACAATGGTCTACTATAGAATTCGGTAGAAATTTATCTGAAACCGAATTATATGCACAATTAATAAAGAATACAATTAAGTTAAATTTAAATAGAAGAATACAAGGAAATGGAATGTTATATATAGGGAGATTATAGAATAGAGGTGATATAATTGGAAGAAAAAAAAGATGTGCTGACGGAGGAAGAACTTAAAGAAAAAGAAAGAATAGAAAATAAAAATAAACAAATAAAATTTGCTAATGGAAGTATAAGTTATGAAAATGTTGGTGAAACATCTGCGAGTTATAGTGGATTAGATTTAAGTACGATACAAGATGCTTTAGCAGACCCATATAACAATGTTGAAACATTGCAACATGTAAGCAAAGCGCTATATTATATGAATGGTGTTTATACAAGACTCGTAGAAGACTTTACTAATATTCCAATGTATGACTTATATTTAACACCAACTACTATATTAGGGTTCAATGGTAAAACTAATACCGTAGAAAAATTAAATAAAGAATATGAAGCAATAGCACAACAAGTTGAATTAGTGAATTATAAATATAACTTTAAATGGTTTGGTAGATGGTTAGTTTTATTAGGTGAATTATATCTTTATAAAGTTGAAGATAAAAATGGTATGTTTTATAAGATGATGCCTAATGATTTCTGTAGAGTAAGTGGTATAACTGAAAATAATATATATAAATATTCAATAAACTTATCACAAATCACAGATGAACTTTTACCTACTATGCCCCCACAAATTCAAAAATTATATGAAAGATATAATAGTGGAGCATTAGATAATGATGAAAAATTAGTAGATGATTATTATTATCTTGAAGAAACCGAAGCGGTTGCTTTCTTATTTGATGATGGAAATGCAAGAAGTAAAGGAGTTCCTCCTTTATGTTATTTATTTGATAAAATATTTAGATTAAATGAATTAGAAGATGCAGATTTAGCTAGTAGTGCTACAGATGCACTTAAAATAGTTCACCAAAAATGTCCAACAAATGACGAGGGTGAGTTATTAATGGATGTTGAACTCTTAGGGGCTTATCATAATGCTACTAAAAGAAATTTACCTTCTAATGTAGTTATAACAACAAATCCATTACAAATGGATGTCTATACATTAAACAGACAAACAAGCGCTACAACAACTACAACTCAAAAGGCTTATGAATATGTATATACAAGCGCAGGTATAAATAGTGAATTATTTAATGGTTCAAGAAGTTCAAATGAATCAGTATTAAATTCTATCAAAACAGATGAAATGGTTGTAGATAGATTCAATGGTATATTCTGCAACTTCTTAAATTATGAAATAAAGAATAAAAAACGTAATCCTGTATGGAAAGCAGAAATGTTAAGAAATACTTATTTCAATAAGAAAGATGTTCAATCAAGTTGTAGAGAGGATGCAATGGCAGGTAGTGGAAAACTTAGATATCTTGCAAGTCTAGGACATACACCATTAAGTGCAATGGCATTATTAATGTATGAGGCTCAAATGAATTTAAGTGAATTCTTTGTACCGTTATCAAGTGGTTATAATACTTCTCAAACTACATCAGAGGATAATGGTAGACCAAGTAATGAAGAAAATAATGAAACTGAACATAATACAGGTCAAGCGGAGAATTAGAGGTGTTTGAATGTTTATTTGTACTTTTGATTTAGAAATGAAAAAAGAATTAGATAAAAAATTTAATTTTTTAAATTCAGTTAAATTAAATGGTAAAACTTTTTATATATATGAGTTTAATAAACAATATTATAGTTTATTTGATAAAAATGAAAAAGTTTTCATTACAAATAAACTATTTTTTTAATATATTAGAAAGGTGGTGAAAAAAATGAATAAAAGATTTTCTATACCTTCTAAGTTCTTTTTAACAGAAGAAAAAAATTTAAACAACCCCAACTTTCATCCTGTTAAACTTCGCATAATGTCAAGTGGTAAGAATTGGAATGGAAGCGATTTCTCTATAGAAAGTTTAGACTTAGCAAAAGATACGGTATCTTATTCACCAATCCTAGCTAATATTGTTGAAAGAAATGATGGAGAATTAGATGCAAATGGACATGATGTAGACTTTGAAATGAAAATAGATTATCAAGGGAATGTAAGCTTCAAGGAAACATATGTAGAAAGAGCCGTTGGAGTATTCCTAAATAATTCTTGTGAGAAAAAATATGATGAAGAAAATGATGTCTATTATCTTGAAGCATATGGCTATATATGGAAAGTTTATAGTGAAATATATAACGTTCTTAAAAGAGATGAAGTTAAAGATGTTAGTGTCGAAATAGAAGTCCTAGATGGCGAATTTGCAGAAGATGGATACTATAAAATCAATCAATATAACGTTTTAGGATGTACCATACTTGGAAATGGAAATCTACCAGCTATAGATAATAGCAGGATAGAATTTTCAGTTAAAAATGATAGAGAGTATGGTGATTACCTAAAACAATTAAATATATTATTAGAAAATTTTAGCAAGGGAGGAGGGACTTCAATAATGGATGAAAACAAAATAATAGAGGAGTTCGTTGAAGAAGAAGTTCCACAAGAGGAAGAAGTGTGTCCAGAATGTGGAAAAACTTTAGATGAATGTACTTGTGATGAAGAAGAAAAAGAATTTGCAAAAGACGAAGAAAAAGAAGAAGAAGAAGAAGTATGTTCTGAATGCGGAAAACCTTTAGATGAATGTGAATGCGAAGAAGAAAAAGAAGAAGAATTTGCAGAAGAAGATGAAGAAGAAGAAAAGGTTTGTGAAGAATGTGGAAAACCTTTAGATGAATGCAAATGTGACGAAGAAAAAGAAAAAGAAAAATGCGCACAAAAAAAACTTTATAGTCAATCAGAATTAGATGAAGCTATTGCAAAAGCTAGAGACGAATTCGCACAAGCAATGGAAGAACTAAAAGCATTAAGAGAATTTAAAGCTAATTATGACAAACAAATTGAGTTACAAAAACTTAATGAAGAAATGGATAGAATAATAGCTAACTTTAATGTGAATGATGAATTAGTTGAAAAACTAAAAGAAAAAGTAATAGACGGTGAGTATTCTATGGAAAGATTTGAATTAGAATTATTCAGAAACAACTCACCTAAAAAAGAATCTAAAAAAGAAGATAAACAAGTTAAACTTCCAATAGTTGATAAGGAAGAAAAATTATCAGATATAGATAGATTCTTTAGTAGACATGGTGTACCAAAAAGAAAACAATAAAATTTACGGAGGTTATTTAAAATGGCATATTTAATGAATCAAGATAGATGTATGAACCCAAGACCAGTATCTTTCTTAAATGAAATAGAAGGGTTACAAAGAGGTTTAATATTACAAGTTACAGGAATGGCTAAAAACAATATATGGTTAGCAGGAGCAGATGATTTTGAAGCATATAAAGTTGTTTTAGCACCAGCAGGAGCAGAAAAACATGATTTAATAATACATTCTACTGTACCTAATCAATATGATGAAAGATTAATGGAAGCAGATTTCGTTTTAAAAGCTAATGAAATAGGAAGAGGACACTACATCACAGAAGGAGACGAAGTTACATTAGCTAAAGAAATGGTAGCAGGTGAATTAGTTGTAGGAGCAGAAGTAGAATTAGCAGGAAATGGACAATTAAAAGTTGGAGCAGGTGCTCCTTTAGGAGAAGTTATAAGAATATACAACTTCAACGGACAAGAATCAGTAATGATAAGATTCTATTAAGATTTAAAATATAAATAACTAATAAATAAAACGGAGGTAAAGGAACAATGGCAGAATTAACTGTAAAAGACGTTGCAATTGCATTATACAAAGGAAATATACAAGAAAGATTTGGTAGAAGCGTAGAAGATGGAAACCAATTAATAAGAAATGCAATATTAGAAGTTGCAGGATGTAAAGAAAAATGGGATTATCATGTATTTAATCACAATAAACATTTAGTATTCAAAATATTATCTGAAATATTAGAAGAAACAGTAGGTCAAGCTATAATAGAAAAATATGAAGCTTGGGTTGACTTAAGAAATGTTGCATTTGGTGACACAATAGAATTCAAAGTACAAAATAACGACTTATTTGAAGTTGGTATAGTAGCAGATGGTGTTGACAACATAAGAAGACAAAGAATTTTACATGGAAAATTAGCTATGAACTCTTTCCAATTAGGTGTAAAAATCTATGAAGAATTCGATATGTTCAGACTTGGAAAAATAGATTGGGCAGATATGGTTGCTAGAGTAGCTAAATCAGTTGACAATGCAATAATGAGATTAATAGTTAAACAAATAGAAAATGCTTATTGCGGAGTTGCTAATGGAAAATATCATTATCAAGGAACTTATGAAGACGCAAAAGTATTAGACATAATAGAAAACGTAGAAGCTAAAACAGGTAAAAAAGCTGTTATATATGGTTGCAAATCTGCATTAGCTAATTTAAGAAAATCTTCTGCGGCTCATTGGGCAGAAGCAGATAAAATGGATGTAAGAAACCAAGGATATGTAGGTATGTTTGAAGGTACTCAATGTATAGAATTACCTAACTTCATGGATAAAGAAGAAAACTTAGTATTATCTAAAAATCATTTATTCATAATACCAGAAGGAAGCAAAATAATAAAATTATTAGTTGAAGGCGGAGCAGACGTATACGAATCTACAGAACAACATGCAAGAGCTGACCAACAAATAGAAATGAGCTTCGTTCAAAGATATCAATTAGGTGTTATAAAATCTAATGTATACGGTGTTGTAGAAATAGCATAATTTTAAAAATTTAATAAGTGAGATAGTCATATATCTATCTCACTTTATCAAAATATAAAGGAGAGATGATGATATATGGCTAAAGAATATAATGAGGAAATGGAAGTTAAAGAAGAAGTTAAAGAAGTTAAAGAAGAAGTTAAACAGCCTAAAAAAAGAACACAAGCACAATTAAGAAAAATATTAAAAGAGTGCGAAGTGGTAATTGTTAATAATAGTGGTTCTCATGTTTACTACAAAGATGAAAACACAGGTGAAGAAATAGATTTATTTGCTTATGGAGATACAGATGTAGTTGAAATAGAAGTTATAAGAAAAATGAATTTAAAGAAAAAAAGTTATCTTGAAAAATATTGGTTACTAATAACAGATGTTATATGTGACGAAGATGTTTCATTAGAAGACGTTTATAACTATTTAGGAATATCTAAACTTTATAAAGAGATAGAAAATCCAGATGAAGATTTCTTTAATGAATTATTATTAGAAGCTTCTATGAAAGATTTTGAGAGATATATGGAAAAAATGAATCCAAATTTAATTACTTTATTAGCAATGAGAGCATCAGTATTATATTTACAAGGTAGATTTATGAATGCACTAAAAATAAGAAATATAGAAAAAGCTATAAATAGAGAAGGCTTTTTTGAAGATGCTAGGGATATTTAGGAGGTGAGATTATGACAAGGGTAGAAGATATCCTTAATCTTGCTTTTGCCTTAATAACTGATACAGATTTAGCTAAACTATCAGATGAAGATTTGGCAGATTTATCAACAAGTTTTTTAACTTTCGCAATAAAAGATTTCAAAGAATGTAAAAAGGACATGACAATAACAGAAAACGAAGAAGGAGAAAGAGTCTTAACAGACGAATTAACTTCCGAAGAACAAGCTATCCTAGCTTATGGATGGCTATATTATTGGTTACATCATAAGGTTATGTATAATAAAATGTTGAGAAATGTAATAAATACAAAAGATTTCAACCAACTTTCACCTGCGAATATCTTGCTTAGAATGACAGAATTAATGGAGGATGCAAGAAAAAATTTCCTTCGTGCTAGAAAAAGATATACAGGAAACTATACTGATTTCGAGGGATTCAGTTAATGACGAATGCTTATTCAAGACACAAAAGAAGATGGCAACAAAAGGGTGGCGTTGATTCAGATATATATTTAAATCAAGCTACTGAAACTTTTGAAGAATTGGTTGATGATAATTTAAACCCAACAACTCATACAGTTGAATATACAAGACCTTTTGAATTTGATATTAATAATAAATATGAAGCTAATATAGTTATATCAGATGTTACTAGAAATGCCAATGATAAATATGATACTAAATTACTTCATGTTAGAAACGATTCAGACATAGATAGTAGTTCTTATATATGGTGGAATAATGATACATGGATAGTCTCTAATGAAGAAAATAACAGCGTTCTTTCTCATAGAACATATAATCTAAAAAAATGTTCAGAGGAAATAAAAATATTAATTGACGGAGATTTATTTACTTATCCAATAGCATTAACAAACTTAACTATATATAGTGACGGTTTAAAAGAAAATCTTAATATAACTACAAGTAGTGTTAAATATAGTATGTTGTTACCTAGTAATGATATAACAGATATGGTAGAAATAGAAACAAGATTTTTAATAAATGGAAAAGCTTTTAAGGTAACAATGGTAGATAATTTTACCAATAAAAATGTTCATACTTTAACAGTAATAGAAGTTTCTTTAAACTCTTTAGATGATGTAGAAAATAACGTTGCATGGAATAGTAACTCTGCAATAGAAGAAATTACAGATTACAATGAGATATTAGGAAGCGATATAATACATCTTGGAGAAACATTAGAACTAACTTGTACGGATGCCTACACATGGAATATAATAGATGAATCTGAATGTGTGAGAGAGATTGTACCGAACAGTGGTAGATGTTTAATAAGTTGTAAATCTAATAATAATTTAATTAATGAAAAAATTATTGTTCAAGCTATTAATGTTGGTGGTGCGATAATTAGAGAAAAAGAAATTATAGTGAGGGGGTTATTTTAGATGGCAAATTATATATATGGATTACCTAATAGATGTATCAGTGAGTTAAGTGCCAAAATACTTTCTTCCCCAAAACTATTAAATTATATTTATTATACAGATAGAGAACATGAAGATGTAGATATATTTGCTTTACCAACTCCAAATGCAATCGAATTAATTAATGAACATATATTTATAGGTAGAAGGATACCTAGGTTAATGGATAAAGTTGGCGCATTTATAGGAATGAGAGTTAATAGGTATGAGCCTGTTTCAAATAAAAAAAGTCCTTTACTTATAAAAAAAGCCGATATTGATATAGATGTTATATGTCATAAAGATTGTCAAACTACTTTAAGAGGCACAAGAGACATTACAATAATAACAATATTACAAGAGATATTAGAGAATGAAGACCTAACAGGTATAGCAAGTAATGTAGAGATAATATCTACAACTGAAATATTGGGATTAGATGTTGATTTTAGTGGTTATCAATTAAAATTAAGAATAACAGGATTCAATTTAGGCTTATTGGAAGAAGAAGAAGAAGAAAAAGATGGAACTGATTAAAAAAGAGAAACTATTATTTGGTTTACCTATTACAATAGATGGTTTCGGTACTATCTATCAACCTAAAATGGAAGACTTTTTATTAACAAATTTTGATTTTGCAAAATTTGCAAGAGCCTTTAAAATAAATGCGGATTTACTCCCACAAAGCAATAGTGAAATAAAAAACTTTGATATATTTTTATTTCAATTAACTTCTAATTCAGAAGAAAATTTATTAATAGAAGAATTAATGGAAAGTTTAAAAATTCTTTATAAAACAGATGATGTAAAAATATATATAAAGGGAAACGAAATGGATTCAATTGGTATTTCCATTAATGATGAAATTTTTATAAATCGCAACAATTATGATGAATTATCCAATATAGTACAGATTATAATGGGTGAAGGAAATAACGTATTAGAAAAAGAAACTCAAAAAGAACTTTCTGAAATAGATGCAAAAATAGCTAAAAGAAGAAGAGAATTTGAAAAAAGAAAAAGAGAAAGAGAAAAGGATTTAAAAAAGAGTGATAATGTAACAACTATATTCGATTTAATTAATTATATAATTCACTCTAATTATTCTCAATTCACCTATGATTCAGCTATCAAGCTAACAATCTATCAAATAAAAAATACCTTTAATTTATATAGACAAAAAGAAAATTATCAATTAATGATAGATTATAAAACAGGTGGATTTGAAATTAAAGACAAAATAATTCATTGGTTTTTCTCCAATGAATAAAACTATAATAATAATAATAAAGGAATAGGTGATTAGTAATGGCTTTAACAGGAAAATATGCTTTCATGGATGCAGTTGACGTAAAATTATATCCAGCAGGAACAGATGTTAGTGGAGGGGTACCAGCAGTTGACCCACAAGGAACAATAGTAATAGATTATTTAAATGAATGTCAATTAACATTAGAAATGGATACTCAATATGCAAGAATAAAAGGTAACAATGCGGTACCTTTCAATGGTGGACGTACTGGACAATTCACAATGAATGCAGAATGTATATCTATGAACTATTTAGCATACGTTATGGGTGGAACTTATGACCCAACAGATGATGAAATAATGGTAACAGGTGATGCACCATCAACAGGTTTCGTTTTAGTAGGAACTTTTGAAGGTAAAAAACACGGAACAAACTCTATGCAAAAATTTGAAATAATATTATACAACGTTGCTGTTCAACCAGCGGTTGACTTAACTTTATCTGCAACAGATATAGGTTCATTCCAATTAGTGTTTGACGTTCTTGCAGATGCTAACAACAATATAGCAAGAGTTACTCCTAAAAACTAAGGAGATTTAAAGGAAGAGAATTTTATTTCTCTTCCTCTTATTTTTTTTAGTTTTTTTAATAATTTTTATTTAAATTTACATAACATAAAGGCTACGTATGTAGCTAAAAAATATAAAGGAGTGATAGATATGGAAAGAATAAAAATGAAAGCAGAGGAACAAAAAACATTAAGATTAAGCATACCAACAGAAAACGGGGTAGTTATAATCAATAATCCTTCACCAAGATATAAATCAGACATGGTGAAAGAATTAGCATTAAAAATAAGTAAACAAGAAGAAATAGATGAAAGAAAAATGCTATATGACTTAATAGACAATTGTACTAATGTAGAATTTGAAGGAGATATTTCAGCGGTACAAAATTTATCCCATGAAGCACAAATGATATTAAATGAAGTTTTAATTATATTCCAAGAAATGATAGGAGAAACACATCAAATATTAAGAATGAGTTTACAACAAGCAAGAAATGAAATGTTACAAAATGAATTATTAAAAGAAAGTAAAGAAATAAGAAAAGATATCGAACAAGAAATAATAGAAGAAAAAATAGAAGAAAGAAGTAACAAAAAAGTTAATAGACCTAGAGGCAAAGCGGTAAGAAAATAAAATTTTAAAATATAGAAAGGGGGTGAATATATATGGAGTTTAATAGCGTAGAAGAATGTATTTCTTATATAGAAAATGCTATTCAAGATTGTATGCAGCCCCTTTCAGATGAAATTAAAAGGATTATGGATGAAGTTACCCATAATCAAGTAATAGGTTGGAGCGGACAAATATTTAAATCTGTTGTTAGCGAAAGTGACGAAATGTCTGCAAGTGCATCTTTTGAAGATACAGGATATTGGACTTCTTTAGTAACAAATGATTCAGTAGGCAATCCAATCAAATTCTTAGAAGCAGGAACCACATGGAATAGAGGGGCGACATCTATAATGGATGTTGCTTTTGGGAGATGCGAAACAGAAATACCCAGAAAATTTTGCTCGTTAATGAAATCGAAAGGAATCCCTATAGAATAATTTCATTGAAAAAGGTAGGTGAGATAGTGAATGTCGGAATTTAATATTAAAGTCAATGTAAAATTAAATGAAGCTGATTTAAAAAATCAATTAAGCAAATTAGATGATTTAGAGTTAAATTTAGATTCTGCATTTGATGGAATCAAAGCACAGTTAAAAGTCATTAAACAGAGTTTTAGTGAAGCATTTAAGATTAACAGTGCTACAATATCAGATATAACTAAAGTACAAAATACTTTAAAGAATATTGGAGATTCTGCAAGTAGTTCTACGAAGTCAAGTTCTTCGTTACTTAATGAATACAAAACTCTATATAACACCATACAAAAGATACAAAGCCAATTAAATAAAGGTGGACTTGGCGAAGATGCAATAGGAAGAACTAAGAAGCAAATAGAAGAATTAGCGGCTCAAATGAAAAAAGTTGAGGACGCAATGAGTAACGATATGGGAGCATTAAATGCGGTTAATAATTTTAATGCACAACAAGCAATAAAAGAATTAGCAGAAATAAATAATGCTTTCAATAAAATTGATACACAGGCTAATGAATTAGAAGCATCTTTAAAAGGAATAGATTGGAATTTCTTTAAAGATAGTGACGAATTAACAAAAATAGAATCTAAAATAAACGAAATTAAAAGCGCGGTAAAAGAGTTAGATGATAACACAGATAATGTCGATTTAGGTAATCTTATTAATGATTTAAGCAAACTTGATACTGTTATATCCAACTTTAAAGAAATTGAAAAAATAGGTACTTCATTTGATGAAATTAGAAATGCTGCATCTGGTGTAGGTAAAGATGTACAAGAATTAGATAATATTTTTAATCAATTAGTATCTAGTGCAAAAAGTTTCGATGGAAGTTTTGAAAGTTCTTTATCTAATGCTAAATCTACAGTACAATCATTAACAACTGAAATAAAAGCATTAAATCAAGCGCAAAAAGAAATGGAAAAGGCTAATGCGGCAAAAGCATTAAGCGAAAATAATCAATTGATAACTCAATATAAAGAGTTATATAATGTAGTACAAAAATATCAGAAACAATTGAATCAAGGACTTGGTGATGATAGTTCTATAAGTAGAACTAAGCAACAAATAGAACAATTGAATGCAGAAATGCAGAAATTGTATAACCAAATGGATTCGGGTGCACAAAAGAAAATTGATTTATTTGATGCTAAAAAATTAAATGCAGAGATGGCGGAATTAAGTAACACTATGAATAAAATAACTTCAGAAGTTACTTCTTTAGAAAGCAGATTCGCAAATCTTTCATTTAAAGATATGAACAATGAAGAGTTGGAAAAAGTTAAAAATACTATTCAAGAAATTAAAAATATCGCTCAAGGAGATTTAGATTTAAATATAGATGTTGGAGAATTAAGAAACGAATTAAATCAAATTGAACAGGCTATGAATAATCTTGAAAGTGTTGATAGAATTGCAACTCAATTTGATGAAATAAGAAGCGAAGCATCTCAATTAAATGTCGAAATAGGGCAAACAGATGATTTAGTAGATAACTTAGTTTCAAGTGCCAGTAGATTAGACGATTCTTTTGCAAATTCTCTTTCTAATGCAAATAGAGAAATAAATGAGATGGGTAATAACCTTAGAAGACTTAGAAGCGAAACAGGCGGCGGCGGAATTTTCGATAGCGTAATGGATGGCTTCGGAATATCTACCGCTGGCGGACTTAAAATGGGTCTTATAAGTAAAGGCGTTGACATGGCAATCGATGGTCTTAGACAAATGGTTAGCGCTTGGAAAGAAGTTGTTGTAGAAACAGATGCAGCCGTAACCGAATTAATGAAAGTTGCACCAGAATCTTTCAGTGGGCAAGGAGAACAATTATCTTCTTACTTAAAACAGGTTGCGGAAGTAGCTAAATCAACAGGTGCCGAAACAGTAGAAGCTATAGAAGGTACAGCAAAAGCTTTACAAATGGGTATAGATAACATGAATGATGCCCTTGAATATGCTAAGTCTGCAACTATATTCTCAACTGTTGGGGATATGGCACAAGAACAAGCAGATACAATGTTAGCATCTATCATGTCTGCATATGGTGGAGTTGAACAAGCACTACAACCTGTTCGTGTGCAAGTTAAAGGTATGTCAGAAGACTACAATAACTTAACAAATTTCATCGACCAAGCCAACTATGCAGGTAATAATTTTGCTATTTCTACAGCGGACGTAGGAGAAGCATTATCTCGTTCTGCAAATGCCTTACAGGCAAATGGTGTTGCTATGGAAGAATCTATAGCTATGATTATAGGTATGAACGAAGCCGTACAAGATGCGGGTAAATCGGGAAATGCCTTAAAGACAATTTCCGCTAATATGGCAGGGGTTACAACATCATTAAAAGACGGGACTATAGAATCTAATAAAACCGCAAAAGCATTAAAAGAAATAGCAAATATAGATGTTTGGAATAAACAGACTGGCGAAATAAAAAATATGTATCAAGTTATGAATGAATTAGCCGCTGTTTATGATAAATTAAGTGAAGCAGAAAGAAATGCTTTAGGTACAGCAATAGCAGGTAAAACTCAATTAAATACATTCAATGCATTAATATCAAACTGGGAAACAGTTACTCAATATGTTGAAGAGTATAATAAAGGATTAACAGTTGGTAGTTCTTTAGCAGAAAATGAAAGATATTTAGACAGTATAGCTGGTAAATGGAATGTTATTAATGAAAATGTTAAACTTGTAGGTAATACCATAGTAAGTTCAGATATGACAAAGGGTATCCTAGATATGGGAGTTGCTTTATCCGAAGGTCTAGTAACGGCTACAGAAAAAGCGATGGAATCAGTATCAAGCATAATGGATAAAGGTGTAGGTGAAACTTTAAAAAATTCTTTCCATAATATTCTTGATGATATAGATATGACTAGCATAGCTAGTAAAATAAAAGGTGAATTAGAACAGGTATTCGGAGAGGTAAGAACTCCATTAGAGCAAATGATAACGGGAGTATTAGATAAATTTTCTGATAGCAGCTTTTGGGGTAAATTTAAAACAACGGCTAGTGAAGCTGTAGGCTTCATAGGAAAGGCACTAGAGGATAGTGTACAACGTGCGTTTCCAGTGCTTAATGTTCTGACGGAGAAAATGAAAGAACTTCGTCATGAAATGAAACTAGATGAGTCTATCAGTGATAGAACTGGATTAATTCAATCTTTAGAAGCAGAAATTAATTCTTTAGAATCCGCAAAAAAAAAGGTTCAAGAACTTGCACCTGCCTATGAAGAATTAGCAAATAAGGCTCAACGTACAGCGGAAGAAGAACAAAAATTAGCAGAATGTAGAAGACAACTTGCAGAAATAAGTCCAGAATCAGTATTGGGTTATACTAAAGATGGAGAAGCAATTCTTAAGAGTACACAGGCAATAACGGCAGAATTAGAGAGACAAATAAGTTTAAAACAACAAACTCAAAGATTAGAAGAAAACTCTCTATCAATGGAATTGCAACAAAGAAGATTAGAAAATTTAAAAGAATATAATAAAGTGTTGGAAGAATCAGCTAATTTAGCGGTAACTTATGCGGAAAAACAAAGAGAAGGATTTTTTGGCATAGGTGATGAATCTTTTGAAACTTATATAGGAAGAGTAATATCGGAAAATGAAAAGCTAACTAAAAGTAATCAAGAAGCATATTCAAAAAGATTAGCGGATTTCCAAACTTATGTTGCAGAAGAAAAGGCAATACAAGAAAAATACATCAATCAAATGGAATTAAGTACCATGTTTGATAAAATGGCAGAAGATGCCAAAGCAGGTATGCTTACAGTCATGGATGCACTTGATTGGAGTAAATTTACGGATACACAAGCGGTAGCCTTTACTAATGAATTGGCTAAAATAGGAGATAAAATAGTTGAAACAACAGATAAAATGGGCGACCAAGGAAAAGCTATTAGTGAATTAGGACAAGCTTTTGATAGTGGAAAAACTAATTTAATAAGTTATACAGAGGGCTTAACAAAAGCTTATGAGGCATCGGGAAAATTAGACGCAGAATCTCTTACTAAATGGGTAAGTGCGGTACAATCATATGCTAACTCAACAGGAGATTTAAAAGGAGCCAGTGCTTGTATAGAAGAAATGGCGCAATCTATGGAAAAACTTACAGGCATAGATGCAGAAAATTGGAAAACGGCTTTAACATTCGATTATGCACCAATAGACGCAAGTAATCAAGCCTTACAAAGATTTTTAAATACTTATAATACAGGTATTCAAAATCTAGGTAAGGGTGGATTAGCAGATAATTTAGCTGAACAATTCCAAAATTTACAAGCAACATATGACCAATTATTACATGATACATTTAACAATGGGCAAGAATCTATAGATGTAGAATATTTATTAAATATCAAACTTAATCAACCAGTTCCTATTCAAACTTTAATAGATGAAATAATTAACGATGGTAAGGTAGACGAAAAAGAATTACCTATTTTAGTTAATGCCATGATGGAAGTAATTAATAAAGGTGAAATTTCTAGTGAGACCATGTCCCAAATAGAAGAAGCACTAGGAATGAGTAAAGGCGAACTAGAACATAAAATCAATGTTACCGCAAAAGTTAATGGTAATATGGAAGAAGTTGAGAAATATATTGAACAATGGGACGGTTTATCTGATACGGAAAAAGAACTTGTTTTAAATGCTTTAGTAAATGGTAATACAGAATTTAAAGAAGCAATAGCGAAATGGGATACTTTATCAGATGAAGAAAAGAAACAAACATTAAAACAATTTGTTGAAAAAAACGGAGATGTAAACGAAACTAATAAAAAGTTTACAGAAGTAGAAGAGAAAGAAAAGAAACAAACATTAAAACAAGAAGTAAAAGAAGAAGGAAATGTAGAAGAAAAAAATAAGGAATTTAAAGAAGTCAAAGAAGAAGAAAAAGAACAAACTTTAAGACAAAAAATAGAAGGTAACGATATAATACAGGGAGGAATAAAACTTTGGAATTCCGTTCCTAACGGTGAACAAAAAGAAGAAACATTAAAACAAAATGTCGAAAAGAATGGCGATATTAAAGAAACCGCTCAAGAATTTAAGAATGCACCCGAAGGAGAAAAGAAAGCTGAATATAAAGTAGATGCTACAGGTAAAAAAGAAATCGAAGAGACGAAGAAAGCAATAGAGGAAACTCCCGAAAAGAAAGAAATAAAAGTAAGTATAGTACAAAGTGGTAAAAATCTTTTAGATTCTATAGCAAATTGGTTTAACAGTAAATCTAAACAAAAAGTAGAAGTAGAGGCTAAGGTCAGTGGAGAAAAAGCCGTTAAAAATCTTAATGAGGCAATAGAAAAATTAAAAGATAAAACTGTTAAAATATTAGCCGATAGTTCTAATGCTATGTCTAAAATAGAAAATGTTTCAAGTGGTTTAGACAATCTTAATGATAAAAACTTTAAAATATTAGCAGATAGTTCTAATGCAATGACTAAAATCTCTACTGTTAATACAAGTTTAACAAACATCAATGATAAAACAGTTAAGATACTTGCAGATAGTTCTAATGCGATGTCTAAAGTTGCTAATGTAACCGCAGGTCTAAATGGCATAGCGGATAAAACAGTTAAAATTTTAGCGGATAGTTCAAATGCCATGGCAAAAATTGCTAACGTAACAGCGAGCCTAAATAGTATAGCAGATAGAACTGTTAAGATTTTAGCTGATAGTAGTAATGCTATGGCTAAGATTGCTAATGTCAAGAGTGGACTAGCGGGTATTCCAGATAAGACTGTTAAAATTTTAGCAGACAGTAGTAACGCAATGTCTAAAATTGCTAATGTTAAAAGTGGATTAGCAGGTATTAAAGATAAAACTTTCAAGATATTAGCGGATAGTAGTAATGCTATGGCTAAAATCAACGGTGTTAAAAATGCTTTAAATTCTTTACAGAGTAAAACTATTAGCTTAAATGTAAATAAAACAACAACAGAAAAGAAAGTAGTTGTTAATTTACCAACTCAAAGCGCATCTGTTCAAGCTATGGCACCTTCATCATTAAATCAAAGTATGCCTATGATGATGGCCGGAGAAGGCGCTACAGATATGCCTATGGTATCTGCATTGGCTACTTCTAGTTCAACAATTAATCCATCAAATGTTTTAACATCTTTATTTGGTGGAGTGGACATTTTTGCTCAAATGAATACTTCATTAAGCAATTTAGCTAATCAATTAGATATAATAGATAAAAAAGCGCAGAATGCTTTTGGGGAAGAAAAAATTGGTTATTTAGAAAAACAGATAGATTTATATAAAGAGCAACAAGAGCAACAAAAAGAATTAGCAGATGGCATGAAAAAAGCACAAAATGAATATAAACATTACCTATCTTCTAAAGGGTTCAAGTTTGATGGTAGCGGTCAGATTCTTAATCAAACGGAAAAATTATTAGAATATGAAAAAGAACTTTCAAAATTAGAGAAGAAATCTAATTCTAAAAATGCAAGTGATGCTACTAAGAAACAATATGAAGCCAAGAGAACGGAAATAGAAAAAACTAAAAATGTGCTAGATGAATATTTAAATTTAACATTTACTGAAATACCAAATGCCAGTAAAGAATATTTAGATTTACAAAAATCTATTGCAGATACTACAGAAGCAACTAGAGAACTAAATAGAGAAATGAAATTAACTCCATTTCAAAAT
>JAZOWO010000130.1:0-11060 GCA_045659265.1 Clostridia bacterium
CATCGCCATATTATTTTCCACGAACTAATATTATCACACGATTTAACACATTTCAATTAAATTTATTTATATATAACCAAAAAAGATAGAGAATGTTTTCTCTATCTTTTAATTTTTTATTCTTCTGTTCCATCTCCACCATTATTTTCTGGAGTCGGTGTTGGAGTTGGCTCTGGCTCTGGTTCAGGTTTAGGCTCAGGTTTTGGTTCTGGCTTTGGCTCTGGTTCAGGCTCAGGCTCTGGTGTTGGTTCCGGTTCAGGTTCTGGCGTAGGCTCAGGCTCTGGTGTTGGTTCCGGATCTGGGTCAGGTGTTGTACCTGGATTTTCAGGTTGCGTTCCTGGATCAGGTGTTGTGCCTGGGTTTTCAGGTTGTGTTCCTGGATCAGGTGTTGTTCCTGGATTTTCTGGTTGCGTACCCGGATCAGGTGTTGTACCTGGGTTTTCAGGTTGTGTTCCCGGATCAGGTGTTGTGCCTGGTGTTTCTGGAGTTGTTGGAGTTTCAGGAGTTGTTGGTTCTTCTTTCTTCTCTTCTTCATATACGCCCTTAGGAACAACTAGTTTATCATTATATTTAGATAAGCTTATTGAACCACCTTCTAATAATTCACCATCTAATATTTGATTAATTAAATTTGTTGCTTGTTTTATATTTCCAGCATAAGGAATCATAACATAAAGTAATCTTTTACCCATAGAATATGTTCTTTCGCTTGAACCTAGACCATTTAATGCAGTTGAAGATACTGTCCATTTCGCATTATCTGTTATTTGCATTCTTACTAGTTCAACCATTTTTTCTGTAGACATATTTGTTTGGAAACTTCCTTTTACTGAAGCTAATATATCATCAAATTTTGTAAGGATTGTTGTTGATGTAACTTTTTGAATTACAGCATCAATAACAGCTTGTTGGTTTTTACCTCTTGTTGCATCCCCTCCTGGTAATGCATATCTTTCTCTAGCAAAAGCTAATGTTTTTTCACCATTTAATTTGTTCAATCCTTTTGTTATTTTGTATTTACCTATTTTTGTTGTAAATGCATATTCTGAGTTTACTTCTACTCCACCTATTGCATCAACAATTTTTACTACTGAGTTAAAGTTTACTTTTACATAGTAGTTTATATCTATTTTTAATAAATCTTCTACTGTTTTAATAGATTTTTCTACACCATATATACCAGCATGTGTTAATTTATCTCTATATCCACTTGTACCATTTAATTTAACATAGTAGTCTCTTGGGATATTTACAAGTAACACTTGTTTAGTTGTTGGGTTAACTGAAATAACCATATTAACGTCACTTCTAGATTTAGATGGCATAGTTGAAGAACGTGAATCTATACCACTTACATATATATTAAATGGCTTTTCTGTTACTGCAACATCTTTAACTACTTCAGGCATTTTATCTTCTAAATTAAACTCATGAAGTATAGATATTTGTTCTCTAAAGTCTGGATAATCTTCTTCAATAAGGTCGTAATACGCTTCTTCAAGAAGGATTGCATCTACTGATTTATCCATTAACTTTTTAGCTAATTCGTGTATATCATCTGTTTTTTCAGACATCATTACTATAGCTTCTTTTAGTTTAGCCATTGCTTCTTCTGTTTCGCCCATTTCATTATCATAATACATTAATAGTTTATAAGATAAATCTTCTAGCTTTTTGTATTCACTATCTTTAAGAACAACTAGTGCATAAGCCTTAGTTTCTACAGCATCTGCATCTATTTGTTTTAATATTTCAGTAGATTCTCCTAGTATCGAATTTACATATATACATAAAGCAATAATTGCTGTAGCAAAAACACCAAATATAACTTTTACTACGCTACTAAATTTCTTCCATAAAGTAGTGGTTGCTAGCATTCCTACTAATACAGCTAGTCCTCCACCAAAGGCACAATACAGTATTTTCATATATTTAGCTGGTATTAAATTAAGATCGTTATTTAATTTTACCCCTCTAATAAAAGTTATAATTAATATAACCGTCGCAACTAATGTTAATATTCCTGTTACTATTCTAATTATTTTCTTTGTCTTTGTATCTTCAAAAGGCTTTTTCTCTTTTATTTTCTTTTCCTTAGGTTCTTTAACCTTTTTTTCTTTAACTTTCTTCTCTTTAATCGGAGACTCATCAGTTTCTACATTATTTCTTTTTAAGAAAAGTTTCTTATTCTCTTCTCTTTGTAATTTTTCTTTTCTTCTTAATTCCCTTTGTTCTTTTCTGCTTTCCATTTTATATTTTCACCCTCGCCTGTCATTATATCACTTGTAAAAAGTATTATCAACAATATTATGTAGATTAAATCAATTTTGCACAAAAAAAGAAGCAGTTTAACTGCTTCAATGTGGTAGCGGCGATTGGAATCGAACCAATGACCTTTCGGGTATGAACCGAACGCTCTAGCCATCTAAGCTACGCCGCCGACTACGTATATAAATATACACTAGTTAGATTAAATTGTCAATATATTTTTTGTTTTTTATGCAATTTATTTTTCTCTATAATACTGCTAATTTAATCTAAACAAATAAGAGATGGTCTCCCATCCCTTATATTATTTGCAATAATTAAATTACCATACCACCATTTGGGCTTATTACTTGTCCTGTGATATATCTTGCATTCTCTGATGCTAAGAATAACACAAGTTTAGCAACTTCTTCAGCTTCACCAAGTCTTCCCATTGGTATATCTTTCTTAATTAATTCTATATCATGTTCATCATATTCTTTGAATATCATATCCGTAGCTATAGTTCCTGGTGCTACTGTATTAACTGTTATATTACTTGGAGCTAATTCTTTAGCTAAGCCTTTTGTTAATCCTATAACACCTGCTTTTGATGCAGAATACGCTACTTCACATGAGCTACCTGTAATTCCCCATATTGAAGATACATTTATTATAGCTCCATCTTTTTTAGATAGCATGCCTTGCTTTAATGCAGATTGAGTTACATTAAATACACCTGTTAGGTTTACATCTAATACTCTTTTCCATTCATCTTCTTCTAAATCTGTAAATAATCCTACTTGAGAAATACCCGCGTTGTTTACAACTACATCTATTCCACCAAATTCTTTTACAGCATATTCTACCATAGCATCAACTTCATCGCGATTTGTTACATCTGCTTTGAACATTTCTACTACTCCATCACAACCTTCTAAGTCTTTAACAATATCCTTAGCAGATTGTTCTGAACGATTATAGTTTAGAAGAACGTTATATCCTGCATTAGCAAAGGCATATACTATCGCCTTGCCGATTCCTCTAGAACCTCCTGTTACAAGTGCTGTTTTCATATGTATATGCCTCCTTATTATTTATTTTATATTATTTTGTTATTAACCATCAATTCCTGGTCCATCAAAAGTTGTTATTTCAGGTACATCAGTAGTTGTTCTTTCCCCTACAGAAGTATCTATTTCTTCTGGTGGATATACGCCGGCTGATAATGTTTCTATCATATCTGGAGTTGTTGGTACTACAGGAGTTTCTGTTCCTTCTTCAATTACTTCAACTACTACCTCTTCTGCTTCATCAATAGCAACAGGAGTCTCTGTTCCTTCTGTTGGAACTGTATGAGATCTTGTTTCTGCGCTTTCTGATGCTAATACAGCCATTATTCCAGCTCCTCTCATAGTTCTGTCGTAGTCTTCTACAGCATCTCTTCCAACTCTATCTATGTCTGCTCTTACAGAATCACGTACAGCGCTAGCTCTTGCATCTACTTCAGGTGCTTCTGGTAATGATTCAAATTTGTCTCCACCTGTTAACCAAGCTATTGGATTAAATCTTCTTCTAGCTACAACCTTTTTGTGAGTTTCTAATGTGCTTCTGAAAGTTTCCATTCTTCCTAGTTCTTTTTTAGCTAGTAAGTATAATCTTTCATCTTCACCTCTTAATTCTCCGCCTTCAGCTATTCTAGCATCTCCAGCTTCAACAACTTTTGCATATATAGCTTCTGCTTTTGTTCTTGTTGTAGGTTTAGAAGCTAATGCTTTTATTCCCCTCCAAGAAGTTAATTCTGCGCTTGGTACTACACCTTCACCAAAATCTTGTTTTGGATCTATTCCATATACAGATGCAACTTGAGCTATTGGAGTTCTATAACCTTTAGCCATGTAATCTCCCATAGCTGTAAATAGAACTTTAGCTTTATTTCTAAATATTCCAGTTGTTATTCCATATTTAGTATATGCTTTTGGATCAGATAAAATTGGTAGCAATTTCTTTATATGCACTTCACTTAATTGTTTTTCTTTTGCAAGTCTATATATACTATTGAATTCTTCCATTGATAGTTCAACTGGTTCTTCAACAGTTGGTGCTGCAGCACTTGCTACTGTTCTATCCCCACCTGGTGTAGATGTAGAACCGCTACCACCTGGTACTGCTGGTCCAGATGTTCTTCCGCTAGGTGTTCCAGTTCCTGAAGTTGTTCCTGGAACTACTGGTTCTTCAGTTGTTGTTTCTTCAACTACTGGTTCTTCAGTTGTTGTCTCCTCAACTACTGTTTCTTCAGTTGTTGGCTCTTCAACTACTGTTTCTTCGGTCACTGGTTCTTCAACTACAGTTTCTTCTCTTGGACCAAAATTTTTCTTTGCTCTTTCTATTCTTTTTTCTAATTTTGTTAATGAATCTATTTCGTCTGGTTCAAATACACCTTTATCTTTAAATATATTCATTATTGGTATTAATTTTTTATTGTTTTCTTTTATTTCTCTTTTAGCTGCGTTTATTGCTCTAGTAGCTACACGCATTTCTTTTTCTATACCTTTTATTTCGGCTTGGTATATTCTTATTTTATCTTTATCTCCAGCTTCGCCTTTGCCTTCTTCTTCAGTAATCATAGCTTGAAGTTCTTCTATTCTAGCTTTAGATTTTTCTATGAACTCATTATTTACTGCCATTTTTTCTTCTAAGCCATGAATAGCGTCCATTATTTCTTGTTTTGCTTTTCTTCCTAGGTCAACGATACTTTCCTCTAGGCTAGATATTGCTCTATCAAAACCAGCAACGATATTTTCTCTTTCTGGATCAGATAAATCGTCTCTTCCTTCTGCTGCAGCTTTATCTGCAACTAGTTTTTGATATTGTTCTTCTAATATTTCATAATCTTTTCCCACGATCATTACCTCCTATTTTTTAAGTTCGTCAACTTTCTTTTGTAATTCTGCAAGTTTTTCTAAATCTTCTGTTGCTTTTTTTAGTTTTTCTACATCTGCATTTATTTCTTCTTCAGTGTAGAATTTCTTTTCTTCCATAATATATACCTCCACATGCAAATTTGCATACTCTTATATCTCAATACTAACATATATGAAAAAATATGTCAACGATTTTTCTTTATGTTTTTTAGCGAGTATTTCTAAGGTTTGCTGCATATAATATACCAAACTTGACTATTTATAAAAAATATTGTACAATAGTCGTTGAAAATATTTTTAAGCTCGAAGGAGTGAGTATAAAAAGTTTAAGAATATTAGCGCAGGGTTTTGCTATTTTAGCAAATTGACGAGGATGATAGTTATCGACAAATCAGCGGGTGCTATCACGGTTTAATGGGATCGACATATAGGTACAAAAGGTAAAATTCGGGAATTACCATACAAAAAGCCTATAATCCAAAAAGTACATTGAAAATAGAATATGGAGGATTATTATTATGTGCGGAATTATAGGATACGCTTCAAAGAATTTAGATTCTTGTAGCGTTGCATTGTCATGCTTAAAAAACTTAGAATATAGAGGTTACGATTCCTCTGGTATCGCTACTAGCGAACAAGGAAAAATCAATATGTATAAAGCGCAAGGTAAAATCGCTAATTTAGAAGAGAAAATTAAAGATCACGAAATTTCTGCTTCTACATCTATTGCGCATACTAGATGGGCTACACACGGAGAGCCTAGTGAGACTAACGCTCACCCACATAAAGTTGGGCACGTTACTTTAGTGCATAACGGAATCATCGAAAACTACTCAGATATTAAACAAGATTTATTGTCTAAAGGTATGAATTTTGTTTCTGAAACAGATTCTGAAGTTGCATGTGGATACATTAACTATATGTATGAACAAACAGGAGATAAAATGGCAAGTATAAAAGCCGCTTGTGATGAATTTAGGGGTTCTTATGCCCTACCTATTATCTTTGATGATGAGCCAAATACAATTTATTCTGTTAGAAAAAACAGTCCATTAATTGTAGGTCTTAGCGATGACGGAAACTTTGTATCTTCTGACGTTTCTGCAATACTTAATTATACAAATAAATATATGCTATTAGATAATGATGAATATGTTAAAGTTACAAATGATTCAGTTGAGATATTTGACTCTAATTTAAATAAGATAGACAAACCAGTAGATACTGCTACTTGGAGTGCTGTAGAATACCAAAAGAATGGTTACGACCACTTCATGTTAAAAGAAATTCACGAACAACCTAAAGTTGTTAAAAACATATTAGGCAAATTCTATGATGATATAGACTTCACAAAATACGATAATATACACATCGTTGCTTGTGGTAGTGCTATGCATGCTGGTATGGTTGCTAAATACCTTTTAGAAAACAACGCTAAAATTAGAACTACAGTAGAAATTGCATCTGAATACAGATACAAAGAAAATCTAATTACACCTTCTACTCTAGTTATAATAATATCTCAATCTGGTGAAACTGCAGATACATTAGCTGCACTACGTTTAGCAAAAGAACAAGGTGCATATGTTTTAGCTATTGTTAATGTTGTTGGTTCTTCTATCGCTCGTGAAGCAGATAAAACAATATACACTTATGCAGGTCCAGAAATAGCTGTTGCTACAACTAAAGGATATTCTTCACAAGTTGCTACATTAACAAACGTAGCTCTTACAATAATGAAACAAAAAGGATTATTACAAGATTCTGTAATGGATGCATTCTATAAAGATGTTGAAAAAATAGAAACACTTGCAGAAGATTTAATTAATTCAAAAGATATGTATAAAGCTATAGCAAATAAGTTATATACACACGAAAATGTATTATTCATTGGACGTGGCATAGATAGTGCAAGCTGTATGGAAGGTTCTCTAAAACTAAAAGAAATATCTTACATACACTCAGAAGCGTATGCAGCAGGCGAATTAAAACACGGTACAATTTCACTTGTAGATCAAGGAACACCTGTTATAACTATCGCTACAGTAGACAATCTATATGAAAAAACAATAAGCAATCTAAAAGAAACAAAAGCTCGTGGAGCTTATACTCTACTAATAACTACAGAAAACCAAAATGTAGATAATATAAAAGACTCATTAGATGATGTAATTATTCTACCTAAAGTTTCAGAATATTTACAAGCAATATTAGTAGTTATTGTTCTTCAATTAATTGCTTATGAAACAGCTATACTAAGAGGTGCAGATATAGACAAACCTAAAAATCTTGCTAAATCTGTTACTGTTGAATAATCCTTTTAGTATAAGACTAAAGAATATAATATATAGTAATATAGTAAATTAAAGAGTGTTAACATTAAGTTAACACTCTTTTTTATATTATATTTCTATCCCATATACTTCTTTAATTTTGCTTTTATCTTCCTTAATACTAAATGTCATATCTATCAATATATCCTCTATATTGTTCCACTCTTCTTTTAATGTAATGCCATCTAATGTTTTTGAATTGTACAGCTCATCTAAATTTGTATAGTCAATTGCTTTTTCAGAATTACCAAATGTCACTTTATTATTAAACTTAATTAGCACATAATTATCTTTTCTATTTTTAAATATTATCTCTATCTCAGGTTTTCTATTTGAATCTAATTTTTCAAACAACTCTTTAAACTTATTATAATTAATCATGTTTCTCTCCTTTGTCTTAATATCTTACACCTGGTACTAATACTTCATTTACCTCTTTATTTACATTTTCATTAGAAATATCAAAATATTCTTCTAGTATTGGTTTTACAATGTTAGCAACTGCTGTACCAGAATCTCCGTGTTCTACTATTGCAACAACTGCGATTTGTGGATTTTCTATTGGTGCAAATCCTACGAATACACCATTTGGATGTCCACTAGATACTTGAGCTGTTCCAGTTTTACCTGCTACTTCTATATCCGAATTCTTAAACACTATGTAAGATGTTCCACCTTGTTCTGATGTAACAGACTTCATTCCTTCTACTACTGCATCAACATGTTGCTCATTTAAATCTAATCTTGTAGATATAAATTTATACCCTGTTACTTTTTCTATATGTGCAAGTAGGTCTTCTGATGACACATATTCATCTTCTGCGTTTACTACATTTTTAATTAATGTAGCTCTATTTAATGTTCCACCATTTGCAAGTGTTGCTATATAGTTTGCAAGCTGTACTGGTGTAAATGAGTTGTATGATTGTCCAATAACTGCAGACAATGTATCTCCTAGATACCAATCCATATTTTTATTTGCTCCCGCTATCATACCTTTAGATTCACCGTATAGTTCAACACCTGTTTTGTTTCCAAGGCCAAACATCTGGCAATACTTAACCAAGTTATCTATTCCCATTCTTCTTCCTACTTCATAGAAGAAACAGTTACAAGATACTTTTATTGCATCACTTACATTCACCCACCCATGAGTTCTTCCATAATATGAATAAACCCAACACATTGGATGGTTTGCATATTCGTATTTACCATTTGCTTTTATCTTTTCTGTTGTTGTTATTACCTTACTATCTAATCCTGCAAGTGCACTTAACATCTTAAATGTTGACCCTGGTGAATACGTTCCAGATATCGCTCTATTAAACATAGGCTTGCTTGTATTGTTCATTATCTTTTTCCACGAGCTATATTTTATTCCAGATACAAACTCATTTGGATCAAATGTAGGGTAACTTGCCATAGCAAGTATCTCTGAACTATTTACATCTATTGCTACAACAACCCCAGATGTTGCGTCTGCTTTTTTAGAATACCCTGGTGCTCCCGTTCTAATATTGTCTATTATTTTTTTTAAGTTTGTTTCTGCTACTTCTTGTAATCTATAATCTATTGTTAAAGTAACATTATTACCAGAGTCTGCCTCTTTGTATATGTACTCTCCTGCTATCTCACCTTCAGCATCAACTTCAGTTCTTTTGATACCATTACTTCCTTTTAAGAAGGCTTCCATTGTAGTTTCGATACCCATTTTACCAATAATACTGTTATATGTATATCCTTCATTTTTTAACTCTTTGTATTCTTCACTGCTTATTTTACTTACATACCCCAAAAGATGTGCTGCTACTGTACCATTTGGATAATATCTTTTTGAGTTTACATTTATCTCAACACCAGGCAGTTCGCTTTTTAATTCTTCTATCATCGCCATCGAGTTATATGATATATCTTTAGCTAATGTTACTGATCTGAATAGCGAAAATGGATTTGTTCCTATTTCATATCTTAATGCAACTAATTTATTCTTAACTTCATTTGTTACATTAAGTTTATTTAAATCATATTTTATATATAAATAATCCAGAATTTCTAAAGTTGTACTTTCCACATCTATATCATAAGTTTCACAAACTTTTTTTCTATCTTCATCACTATGGAATTCATTATCTTCCATTGGAAAAGATGATGTATACTCATCTTTATTTTGTTCTAATATATTTAATATCTTAAGTAATGTATTATTTAAGTTTTCATCTCCAACCTTAAATATCTCCACATCATATGCAAGTTTACTTGTTGCTAAGACTACACCATTTCTATCATAAATTTCACCACGCGGAGCTTCTATAGTTGTTTCTCTTAGCATTTTCTTTTCTGATTGTTCTCTATAACTTGCACCATTTATTATTTGAAGATCTATTAAACGGAAAGCAAAAACAATCCCAATAAAAATTACTAGGATTTTTAACATTAATATTCTATTTTCAAAAAAATTAATATTAAGTTTTTGTTTCACTTTCTTTACTCCATACCTTTATTTATTTTTGCCATTGCAAAGAACAGCACATATGCTGCTAATATATTTATTAGCACAGATTCTATTACCGCAAATATACACGCTATTATTCCTATTGTTAACCCCTCACTAAATATGTTTATTAACAAAGTTAACACTTCGAATATAGCAATACCTATCGTTGTATATACCGCTACTGAAAACGGTGTATCTTGCTTATATACATTTTTCATACTTTCTAAAATTATACTTAGCAAAGTAAATATTACAAAGTACTTAGCTAAAGTTTGTCCTAAAACTAAATCTGTAAGTATACCTGCTAACATAGATAAATATACTTGTCTCTTAAAAGAATTAACCATTATTGTAACTATTACATAACACGCCACTAAATTAATTTTTGTTCCAAAAACATGTATATTGTTAAAGACTTTTAATTGAAGTACTACCACAATTAAAAGAAATACTATATTTAGAATGTATGTTAGTACTTTCTTCAACATCAAAATCCCCTACTTTACTATAATCCCCACCATATCTAGAGAATCTAAATTAACAAATGTCTCTACTATGGCATATCTATCTATTTCATTCTTCCTATTTTTTATACTTTTTATTATTCCAACAGGAATACCTTTTTTATACAAACCGCCTATTCCTGTAGTATATACCTTCTCACCTTCTGATAGTTCTGTATCTATTGGTATATTTACAAGTTTTACAGTATGACTTCCTGTTAAATTGTATTCTCCTTTTATTAAAGCAAGTTTATTAATATTTGAAATTTGAACACTTACAGATGTGCCTGGTTCAAGTATTGTAGTAACCACACTAGTCGTTTCATTTACCTCTGAAATGTACCCTACTAAACCTTGTTCTGCAATTACAGTTTGTCTTTTTTCTATTCCATCCTTAGAGCCTTTATTTATTACAAATGTTTCGTTCCACGTTTCATAATTTCTTGATACTATATTTGCATAAACTTTTTCAAAATGACTATAATTTTCTTCTATTTTTAGAAGTTCTCTTAAGTCTTCATTTTCTATTTCTAGCATATCTATTTCTATTTGTAACTGT
>JAZOWO010000131.1:0-73626 GCA_045659265.1 Clostridia bacterium
GAACACGGAATGGACGAAAAACTAGCAGCTGAAATGTTAGATGCATTAAACTCACAAGGTGGAGCATTTAAGAAAAAAGAAGATACTCATCGTATGGCAGAAGCAAACAAAGCATTTGCTCACTACAGATGGTAAACCAAGGATAGGAGGAAGTTTATGGCAGGTAGAGAATATCCTCTTGAGAGGACAAGAAATATCGGTATCATGGCTCACATCGATGCTGGTAAAACAACTACTACTGAAAGAATACTATTCTATACAGGTAAAACACACAAATTAGGAGAAACTCACGATGGTGGAGCTACAATGGACTGGATGGCTCAAGAACAAGAAAGAGGTATAACAATTACTTCTGCAGCAACAACTTGTTTCTGGAACAACAACAGAATAAACATCATTGATACTCCAGGACACGTTGACTTCACAATCGAAGTTGAAAGATCTCTAAGAGTACTTGACGGTTCAGTTACAGTACTATGTGCTAAAGGTGGAGTACAACCACAATCTGAAACTGTATGGAGACAAGCAAACAAATATAAAGTACCAAGAATGATATACGTTAACAAAATGGATATCATGGGTGCAGATTTCTATAGATGTGTAGAACAACTTAGAAACAGATTAAAAGCTAACGCAGTACCAATCCAATTACCAATAGGTAAAGAAGATTCATTTAGAGGTATTGTAGACTTAGTAGAAATGAAAGCTTATGTATATTATGATGAATTAGGTAAAGATATCAGATGTGAAGAAATTCCAGCAGATATGGTTGCCGATGCAGAAAAATATAGAGCTGAATTATTAGATCATATAGCTGAGTTCGACGAAGAAATCATGATGAAATATCTTGAAGGTGAAGAACTTACTATAGATGAAATCAAAAAATGTATAAGACAATCAACAATAGAAAACAAGATGGTTGCAGTAACTTGTGGTACATCTTACAAAAATAAAGGTGTTCAAAAGCTACTTGATGCTATAGTTGACTATATGCCATCACCACTTGATGTTGAACAAATCAAAGGTGTAAATGAAGAAGGAGTTGAAGAAGAAAGACCATCTTCTGATACAGAACCATTTGCAGCCCTTGCATTCAAGATTGCAACAGACCCATTCGTTGGTAAACTTACATTCTTTAGAGTATACTCTGGAACACTTGAAGCTGGTTCATATGTATACAATGCAAACAAAGGCAAGAAAGAAAGAATCGGAAGAATTCTTCAAATGCACTCAAATGAAAGAAAAGATATAGATAAAGTTTACGCTGGAGATATCGCTGCAGCAGTTGGACTTAAAGATGTATTTACAGGAGATTCATTATGTGATGAAAAACATCCAGTAATACTTGAATCTATAGAATTCCCAGACCCAGTTATTTCTATAGCTATTGAACCTAAATCAAAAGCTGACCAAGAAAAAATGGGTATAGCATTATCTAAACTTGCTGAAGAAGATCCATCATTCAAAACATATACTGATGGTGAAACTGGTCAAACAATTATTGCTGGTATGGGTGAACTTCACCTAGACATAATAGTTGATAGATTAAAACGTGAATTCCACGTTGAAGCTAACGTAGGTAAACCACAAGTTGCTTACAAAGAAACTATTAAGAAAGCAGTAAGAGTTGAAGGTAAATTTATTAGACAATCTGGTGGTAAAGGACAATACGGTCACGTATGGTTAGAAGTTGAACCACAAGAAGCTGGTAAAGGTTACTCATTCGAATCTAAAATCGTTGGTGGTGTTGTTCCTAAGGAATACGTTAAACCAACTGATGAAGGTATTAGAGATGCAATGAAGAGCGGTATACTTGCTGGTTACCCAGTTGTTGACGTTAAAGTTGCACTTGTTGATGGTTCATACCACGATGTTGACTCATCAGAAGCAGCCTTCAAAGTAGCAGGTTCTATGGCGTTCAAAGAAGCTTGCCGTCAAGGTGGAGCAGTATTACTTGAACCAATCATGAAAGTTGATGTAATAGTTCCTGAAGAATACATGGGTGATGTTATAGGTGACATCAACTCAAGACGTGGAAGACTAGAAGGTATGGAAGCAGATGCTGGAACTCAAACAATCCACTCATTTGTACCATTATCTGAAATGTTCGGATACGCAACAGACTTAAGAAGTAAAACTCAAGGTAGAGGTGTTTACTCAATGGAACCAAGTCACTATGAAGAAGTTCCAAAATCAGTACATGAAGCTATTGTTGGCGCAAGAGCTAAGAAAGAAGACTAATTGTACTTAAAAAATTAGAAAAAACGGTTAATGACTTGCAAAAAATATTTTTGTGTAGTAAAATGACCTTAAATAATGTGCAAACATTAACCGTTAATTATATTTATAGAAAATAAGGAGGAATATAAAATGGCAAAAGCTAAGTTCGAAAGAACAAAACCACATTGTAATGTTGGAACAATCGGTCACGTTGACCATGGTAAAACAACATTAACAGCAGCTATAACTAAAGTAGCAGCTTTAAACAATGGAGCAGAATTCAAAGCATATGATCAAATAGATAACGCTCCAGAAGAAAGAGCAAGAGGAATCACAATTTCTACTTCTCACGTTGAATATGAAACAGACAGAAGACACTACGCACACGTTGACTGCCCAGGACACGCTGACTATGTTAAAAACATGATCACTGGTGCTGCGCAAATGGATGGTGCAATACTAGTTGTTTCTGCAGCTGATGGTCCAATGCCACAAACTAAAGAACACATACTACTTGCTAGACAAGTTGGTGTTCCTTACATCGTAGTATTTATGAACAAATGTGACCAAGTTGATGATCCAGAATTATTAGAATTAGTTGAAATGGATATCAGAGAATTATTAACTAAGTATGATTTCCCAGGAGATGATACTCCAATAGTTAAAGGTTCAGCTCTTAAAGTTCTTGAATCTACATCAACAGATCCAAACGCACCTGAATATGCTCCAATCAAGGAATTATTAGATGCAGTTGATAGCTTTATTCCAGATCCAGAAAGAGATACAGATAAACCTTTCTTAATGCCAATTGAAGACGTATTCACAATCACAGGACGTGGAACAGTTGTTACTGGTAGAGTTGAAAGAGGAACATTAAAAGTTGGTGACGAAATCGAAATCGTTGGTCTTGCTGACGAATCTAAGAAAACAGTTGTTACTGGTATCGAAATGTTCAGAAAATCTCTAGATAGCGCTGAATGCGGAGACAACGCTGGTGTTCTATTAAGAGGAATTCAAAGAAACGAAGTTGAAAGAGGTCAAGTTCTTGCTAAACCAGGTTCTATAACACCTCATACTGAATTCGAAGCTGAAGTTTATATCCTAACTAAAGAAGAAGGTGGAAGACATACTCCATTCTTTAACGGATACAGACCACAATTCTATTTCAGAACAACTGACGTTACAGGTATAATCGACCTTCCAAAGGATAAAGAAATGGTTATGCCAGGTGAAAACGTAACTATGAAAATTAAGTTAATAACTCCAATAGCTATTGAAAAAGGACTTAAATTCGCTATCCGTGAAGGTGGTAGAACAGTTGGTTCTGGTTCAGTATCTAACATCATTGCTTAATTTGTATAGATATATGAATTTTACAGAAAAACACATCGAAAGATGTGTTTTTTTGTCGTAATATGGTATAATAACGGAGTACAAAAACCAACTCTAAAAATAATTTTAAGGAGGATAGTCATGAAGAAGTGGTTTACGGACAGTGAAGTGGATATACTTCAAGCCGCTAGAAAAAGTGGCGGCATTTTCCTAAGGATTTATGAAGATGAGAAAAAGGTAGAAGTGCTTGTAAGCGATGGCAATTACGGGTACAAACCTAATAAAACATTAGATAGATCTCTTTCTTCAAAAATCAAGGAGGCATATGCTAACCAAACTCAATACAATGCACCCCATAAGGATGGTACTTTTGATGTTTCTCTTGCTTGGTTTATAGTGTGTTTCTCTAGTTGACATATGTGGTATAATATTATTACTAGGAAATAGCATCCAAGTAATAAATTATAAGGAGAAACAACAATATGGCAATGGTTTTTACAACCGAAGAGAAAGCAAAACTTAGGACGAGCTTGGAAAACGGCGGAGTGTTTTTACGGTTACTCGATGATACGAGACACCCTGTAGAGGTACTCAAAGGCGATGGCAATGGTAGCTGGAAAGCGATGGAGACTCTTGATGAGACTTTAAGCTACAAAATTTACCAAATGTATGCATATGACATTCCTATGGGAATGAAGATGATCGGCCTCAAAAATTTCGTTACAAAGAATTGCTAAACAAAATGAAATAACACGGATATATTCCGTGTTATTTTTTGCTTATTCCATAAATAATGAATGGTTGAGCAAGAGGCATAAATATACTTAATACAAGAAGCAAAATAGCGTATTTAGGCGTTTTCATCTCGTATATCCTATAAAGTAACCCTAGTTTACAAATAATGAATAAAAGCGTTGCAAATGGCCCTACATAAGGTAAGAACGAAGAAAGTAACAGAGCGGGTAGTAAGTATTCTGGGTGGTCAACATCTACACCAAACAGTCTAGTTCTTTTAAGGATGATACCATATATAAAGAAACAACCAAATGGGATGAATGCAAGCCATGCAAAGCTTCTATTGTTATTTCTAGCTAGTGTATATAACCCAATAGAACGGATGAAATACAATACTAAAATAGCTAAAGTAGTAAATATTAATATTAAAGAAATAGTACTAACAATAGAGGTTAAGCTAGACCAGTTAATATTCATAACTTGTTCGTTAGTAGGAACATTTAATACATCATTTAACCAATTCATAATTCTATTAAATATTTGGTTTAATTTAATTGGAATAATAGCAGTCTCGTTAAAAATATTCATAAAATCTAATCCTTTCGTAAATATTATGTGGAAGATGTGGAAAAATATAATAAAAGATTTACAAAAATATGAATTTGATATACAATGAAAACATATAAAGAAGGGGAAACAAATGATGAAAAAAGGAATATCTTTAATAGTTTTAGTCATTACAATAATAGTTATGATAATACTTGCAGCAAGTGTAGTAATAACATTGTCTAATACTGGAATAATAAATAGAGCAAGTCATGCAGTAGATTTGACAAATGAATCTCAAGTGCAAGATTTAGCAGCATTAATATGGGCAGATGCCTATATGAACAATTTAAGAGGAACTGCGTTAGAAACAAAAGTAAAAAACAAATTAAAAGAGCAAGGGATAGAAGATGATAATTGGAATATAACTGTAACAGACACAGGGATAAGCGTTATTAATAAAAAAGGTAAGGTAGGATTGGGAATGTTGATTACGGCAGAAGATTATGGAAAAACAGTAGATTATTCTGTAACGGTAGCCGAAACAACGTATAGTAAGTGGCAAATTTATTATCATAATGACGATTATGTATATATAATATCTGAAAGTATAGGAAAAGAAGGGTTAGGAGATTTTGTAGAAAGACCACAGGGTGGATATGTATATGTAGGAAATGGAGATGTTTTGTCATTAAGCTCAGACCAGTTAACATTATATAAAAAGTTTAAGCTTGGGCAAGATGGTTATATATTAGACTCAACGAAGGCAAATAGTGATGCGGTAGCATATTTAATAACAAAATATGCAAATTTTGCAAATAAAACTGAAAAATATAGTTCATATGTAGAGGGAGCAATTGGTGCCCCAACAATAGAATTATTAGCAGCAGGATGGAACGCATGGAATGAAGCGAAGAAATTGGTTGAACCATCCCATACATATACAGCATTAACTCTATCGTCTGATGCCACATGGACTGGCTATATGGTAAATGGGGAACAACAGATGGCTTATATAGAAACCGATGGTTTCTATATGAATTCAAAATGCTATTACTGGCTGGCTTCTCCGTCGGCTTATTACAATGGAAATGTGTTGTATTCAGGTGGGACTTATGTAGGAAGCAACGGCATAATGGGTGGATATTCTATTAGACCCGTAGTTTGTCTAAAAGCAAGTATTCCAGCAAAAGTAGGAACTGGAGATTATGATTTTGAATTAGTTAAATAAACATGCAAAAAGCACCAAAATTAATTGGTGCTTTTTGTTTCGTTTGAATTGTTTTGTTACTTTGCTTCAAGGTGTGCGAGAGTAAGTGCGGTGCAGACATCGGTGTTCTTTTCTCTGGGAATAACGATAGAGAAATCTTTGCAACCGGCAATGTCTACTGTAAACTCCTTTTCTTTGAGATAACGGTAACCTACGAATTTCTTCTTTCCATCCGTTTTGGTGAACTCGAAATAGCAGTCTATTTCAAGATTTGAGTGGAAGGTGAATGTAAGGGATTCGTAGTTGTTATCGTTTACAAAGGTAAAAATGTATTCCTTGTTCCGGATACATCTTGAGAAGTTTACAAGCAGTGTGTCTGTTACGTTGAAATCCAGTTCTACGGGTTTGTCTCCGTTAAACATAAGTTGTAGTTTTTGTTCCATTTCTTTATTACCTCCAATTGTTTGTAATCTTAGTTTTTTACTACAATATTTAGTATATCACACATATATATTTATGTCAACCTGAATAAAATGCTTGCAAATTGTATAAGATTGTAGTAAGATAATTGTTATGAGGTGATAATTTTGTCTAGAACTGCTACAGCAAGAAATATTCGTGGCGAAAAGATAATGGAATATCTAGAAAAGAATCCATTAGCTACAGACGAAGTGCTTGCAAAGACATTTAAAGTTAGCATAAATACAATAAGATTAGATAGAGCAAGACTTGGTATAAAAGAGTTCAAGGAAAGACTTAAAAACAAAGCAGAAGAAACTATGAAACATGTAACTTCAATTTCTCCAGCTGAGTTTATAGGGGATATGATAAACTTCACACCAAGTGTAGGCGCAACTTCAAGATTAGAAACTACAAAAGATATGACATTCGAAGGAATGAATGTTGTTAAAGGACAATACATATATTCTTTTGCAGAGTCTATGGCTATTTCGCTAATACCAACAAAAGCGGCATTAGTAGGAGTTGCAAATATTAAATATGTAGAAAAAATAGAGGCAGATACAGTAATATATGCTCATGCTGAAATGAGAAAGAAAACAGCAAGTGGATATATTGTATGGGTAAGAATTTTAGATGAAAACGATTCTCTTAAATTCAAAGGCAAATTCATATTGAAAGGAATAGTATAATGGAAATATTAGTAGATATAAACGGAAGCGATAACGGAATAGATGAAGCAATAAGAGGTGTAGTAAACTCTATTGGTAAAACAAAAGCAAAACTAACTATGGTTGGTGACGAAGCTAAAATAAAAGATTTTATTAAAGGTGAATATTTATCTAAAGCAGATAATATATTAAAGAATATATCAATACTTGATGCAAAAGATGCAATAACTAACTTTGATGATCCTGCTTTTGCAATTAAGCATAAAAAGGAATCTAGTATAGTTAAAGCATATGACTATATGAAAGAAAAAGAAAACACATTATTCTTATCTGCAGGTAGTACAGGAGCAGTTATGGCGGGTGGACTTCTTAAATTAAAAAGAATAGAAGGAATACACAGACCAGCTCTTGCAACAGTTCTTCCAACAGTGGATGGAACAGGTGTTGTACTTCTAGACTGTGGTGCAAACGTAACAGCAGCAGGTGTATCGTTAGTACAATTTGCTAAAATGGGTATGGTATACTGCAAAGAAGTATTAAAGAAAGATAAAATTAGAGTTGCAATGCTAAACATTGGAACTGAAGATAAAAAAGGTTCTCCAGACTTAAAAGAAGCTTACCAATCTTTAATGGATGAATGTCCAGAATTTATTGGTAATATTGAAGCAAGAGAAATTTTATCTGGAGATGCAGATGTAGTTGTAGCAAATGGACTTATGGGAAATGTTGCTTTAAAATCTATTGAAGGAACAGCTAAGATAATGAAAAACGCATTAATGTCTGAGTTTAAGAAGAATGTGTTTAATAAATTAAAAGCTGCAAGTTCAGTGGGCTTAATTAAAAAAGCGTTATATAAATATGATTATACTAAGTATGGCGGAGCAGTGCTTTTAGGAATTAGAAAACCTGTTATTAAAATACATGGTAATGCAAAAGCACAAAACTATGAAGCGGCTATACTTCAAGCAGATACTGTTTTAGAACAAAAATTAGTTAGAAAATTGTCAGAAAAAATAACTAAGTAATAATAAAACTATTGACAACAGTATAAAAATAATAGATAATACACATATAAGCTTTAACATGGAGGTGAATAAAGTGGATAATGTTTTTGAAAAAGTAAGAGAAGTAATAATGGAACAATTAGGAATAGAAGATGAAAGTAGTATAACAACAGCTACCACATTTATTGATGATTTAGGAGCAGATTCTTTAGATGTTGTTGAATTAATAATGGCATTAGAAGAAGAATTCGGTATTGAAGTACCAGAAGTTGAAGCTGAGAAAATCGTATCAGTTGGTGACGTGGTTGAATATATTAAATCAGTAGTCTAATATAAATAGAAAATGTAAATAACAGTAGTATACTACTGTTATTTTTTTCTTTTTTATGGTAAAATAATAGTTGGAGTGAGAATTATGCTAAGTTTAATAGATATAGAAAAGAAAATAGGATATGTATTTAAGAACAAAGAGTTACTTAAAACAGCTCTTACACATAAGTCTTATGCTTATGAAAGAACAGGTGAAGATGTTTCTAAATACAATGAAAGATTAGAATTTTTAGGAGATGCAATACTTGAACATATTGTATCCATCTATTTATACAATGTTGAGCCTAAATTAAAAGAAGGTGTTATGAGTAAAAAGCGTGCAGAGATTGTATGCGAAGCATCGCTTAGTAGAATAATACGTGAAAGAAATTTAGCTAAAGATATTAGACTTGGTAAATGTGAAATAAATACAGGCGGAAACAAGAAGGATGCAATACTTGCAGATATGTTTGAAGCAATTCTTGGTGCGGTATATCTTGATGGCGGATACGATGAAGCAAACAGAGTGTGCCTTGACATGATAAAAAGCACAATAGATTATGTTGTATCTAAAGAAGATACTTTAGATTACAAAACAAGACTTCAAGAAATACTTCAAAGAAACGGTAATGTAAAAATTGAATATGTACTAGAGAAAGAGCAAGGAAAAGACCATGCAAAAATGTTCTTTAGTGCGGTATATTTTAATGATAATAAAATAGGAGAAGGTAGTGGAAAAACAAAGAAACTGTCAGAACAAAATGCAGCAAAACAAGCCATTGAAAAAATTAAAGATTAAGCTTAACTTGAAAAAAGAATTAGGATTACATATTAAAAAAGATAACATGTATATAATTCCAATTTTTATACCACATAGGGGCTGTAAGAATGAATGCGTCTTCTGTAATCAAAGAAAGATTAGTGGAGAGACAAGGGATGTTACAGAACAAGATGTAAGAAATGAAATAGAAAAATATCTTGAGATGTATAAAGATAAAACGAAGACTAAGCAAATAGCATTCTTTGGTGGAAGCTTTACTGGTCTAGAAATGGAAGATCAAGTAAGATTCTTAAAGGTTGCAAATGAATATATAGAAAAAGGCTTAGTTAAAGATATACGTATATCTACAAGACCAGACTATATTAGTGAACTAATTCTAAAGATTCTTAAAGGATACAATGTTTCTGTAATTGAACTTGGTGTTCAATCTATGGATGATGAAGTATTACTTAAGGCTAAACGCGGACATACATCAGAAGATGTTGTTAAAGCGTCAGAATTAATAAACAAATATGGCTTTGAACTTGGACATCAAGTTATGGTGGGATTACCAGAAAGTACATTAGAAAAGGAACTTGAAACGGTAAGAAAAAGTATTGAACTTAAACCTAAAATGGTTAGAATATATCCAGTATATGTGCTTAAAGAAAGTAAACTGTGGGATATGTATGAATCTGGAGAATATAAACCGTTAGAAGTAGAAGATGCAGTAGCTAGAGCGAGTGCGATGTATGAAGAATATATAAAGCACAACATTAAAGTTATTAGAATAGGCCTTCAAACAACAGAAGAAATTAATTCTAAAAATGAAGAGATAAAAGGTCCAGTTACAGATAATTATAAAGAACAAGTGTTATCTAGCATAGCTAAAAAACATACTTTAGAGAAAATAAGCAAGGCTAAGGATAATAGGGAAATAATAATTCAAGTACCCGAATCACAAATAAACTATGTTGTGGGTAGCAAGAAATCTAATATATCACAGTACGAAAGTGGATACAGTGGAAAAGTTAGAGTCAAAATCAAATAGAATTAAAGAAAAGTGGTATAGAGCATACTGCTTTTCTTTTTTATCATAAATACTTTCTTGTACTATTTTGGATGCGCACAAATTATATATTTTCCATTGCATTTTCAAAATTCTTAAGATATAATGATTGTGTATATAGTAAAAGGGGAAACTTATGGACAAACCACTTGCGTTTAGAATGAAACCAACGACGCTAGAAGAGTTCTACGGACAAGAACATATTGTGGGTAAAGATAAGTTGTTATATAGATTAATAAAAGCAGATAGATTAACATCTGTAATATTTTGGGGACCACCTGGTTGTGGTAAAACATCGCTTGCGAGGGTAATAGCGAATACTACAAAATATAACTTTGTTGAGCTAAATGCTACTTCTGCGGGAGTATCAGATATTAAGAAAATAGCAGAAGATACTAACAACTTGTTCTTCAATCCAAGCGGAAAGACAATAGTCTTTATTGATGAAATACATAGATTTAATAAGTTGCAACAAGATGCACTTCTACCTATGGTAGAAAAGGGGACAATTATATTAATTGGTGCAACAACAGAGAATCCATATTTCGAAGTAAATAAGGCTTTGGTTTCAAGATCAACAATATTTAAATTAGAACCATTAACTACTGATGCGGTAGAAGATATAATAAGGTCTACGTTATCTAACAAAGAAAATGGACTTGGAAACTATAAAATAGATATAGATGATGATGCTATAGGATTTTTAGCAAGAACTACCGAAGGTGATGTAAGAACTGCGTTAAATGCATTAGAACTTGCAGTAATAAGTTCGGAGCTTGAAGCGGATGGTAGCGTTAAAGTTACAGCAAATATCTTAGAAGAATGTTTACAAAGCAGAAAACTGTATTACGATAAAAACTCAGAAGTGCATTATGATACAATTTCAGCGTTCATTAAATCAATGCGCGGAAGTGATGCGAATGCTGCAATACATTATTTAGCAAGAATGCTAGAAGCAGGAGAAGATCCGATGTTTATAGCAAGAAGAATTGTAATATGTGCAGCAGAAGATGTAGGACTAGCAAATCCTAACGCTTTGGTAGTAGCAAATGCGGCAATGCAAGCAGTACATCAAGTAGGAATGCCTGAAGCAAGAATTATTCTTGCAGAAGCAGTTTGTGTAGTTGCTAACTCTAGAAAATCTAATAGCGCATATTTAGCAATAAACAATGCGATAGAAGATGTGCATAATATGGATGTTGGTGAAGTACCAATGCATATTAGAAATGCACCGATAAAGGAAATGGAAAAGGATGGCTACCATGTAGGATACAAATATCCACATGATTATCCAGGTGGAATAGTAGAGCAACAATATCTACCAGATGAAATTAAGGACAAAAAATACTACATTCCTAAAGAATGGGAGGTTAGATAGTGTCAAGAAAAGATAAAAGAGAAGAAAATAAGAAGCACGAATCTATGCCTAAAAAGAAAATAGTAATAAAGTTACCGGAATTTAAAGGATTCACAAAAAAACAAATAGTAGCAGCTGTGCTAATTGCACTAGGACTTGTAATTGTTCTTTGTTTAATGAATTATTCGGAATTTGGTTTGGTATTAAATAAAAAAATTACGGATGAAGATGTTGTAAAAGTAGATTTAATAAGCACTAACAATAAAATTTATTCATATTATAACGAAGTTTTAATAGCTGATTCGGATAAAATAACAACATACAATAAGTATGGAAGAAAAACATGGGAAATAAAAATGCAAGGCGCAATAGATGCCAAAATTGTTACTAATGGTAAATATCTGCAAATTATAAATACAGATAAATCAATTGCATATGTTTTTAATGACAAATATGAAACTGCACAAATTCGAGTTGAAGGTAAAATTCTTTCTGGAAACATTACTTCAAAAGGAGATTGTGTAATTGAATACGAAGCTTCTGGTAATAAAAAAATACTAGGCGTTTACGATAAGAACGGTAAAGCAAGATATAATGTAAAACTAAGTAATAATACGATAGGTCAATACATATTATCTGAAGATTCTAAAAAATTGGTGTATGTAGATGTAAATATAAATGGAATAAGTGTTGCATCATCGATTAAACTTGTTGAGTTAAAAGATTCAGCAAAGGTAGTTGAACTTGCTCTTAAAGAAAATTCGTTAATATATGAAATGGATTTAGTGGGTACTAAGCTTACATATAGAACAGATAAAGATATTGTTCAATTAGATATAAATACAAAAAGAGAAAAGATAAGTAGTGTTGAACAGTCTGGTGTTGTTTCGCTAGATTTAGATGAAAATAAATATTCATATGTAGAATTTAATAATGGCAAATATTTATTAGGTATAAAGAGTATAGGCGGCAAAGACAAAGAAAAAATCGAGATAAAGGAAATGCCTAAACATTACATTTATTCTAAAAATAAAGTGTATGTATGTTTCCAAAAAGAGATGTATGTATATAATGATTACAAGATGATGATTAAAGAGTATAATAGTGATATGGTTATAACAAAACCGGTTATTTTAGGTGAAGGAAATAACATAGCGTTTCTTGTTTCAAATAAATTAATAATTTATACAATATAAGGGGGAATATGAAAAATGATTATTGATATAATTATAGTAGCCTTGTTTTTAGGTGCAGCTGGGGTAGGCTATAATAAAGGCGGATTAAAACTTATAGCAAGTTTTGGTACATTTATAGTTGCATTTATTGCAGCTTACTTATTAGCTAATACAACTGGTATGGCTCTTAAGAAAACAGAAATCGGTGCTACAGCAGCTAAAACAATAAAAACATCGTTAGTTAATGTTTTAGATTTAACAAAAGGAGATAATCCAGTAGCAGGTGTTGTTACAGATATAGCTTCAAATATACCAGTAGGTGGAGATATAATTCAAAAGTTAGTAAATAAAATAAATAAAGAATTACAAGCAAGCAGCGCAGTATTAGCGAACAAGGTTGTAAATTACTTATTTATAGGTATTGGTTTTATGCTTATATTTATAACTGCAAAAGTAGTATTAAGTGTAGCATTCTTTATCTTAGAATTAATATTTGAACTTCCGCTTCTAAAAGAGATGAATAAGTTGGTAGGACTAGGATTAGAAAGTGGATTTATGCTAATAAAAATCTGGATGGTATTTGGTTTGATAAGCTTCATGTCACCAATGGATTTCATGGCAAAAGCAGTTAAGCTATTAAATGACACAGTTCTTGCTAAATTAATATATGACAACAACTGGTTATTATCATTTATAATAAGCATATTATAATAATAAGGAATGATGAATTTGAAAAAGAAGAAACGTACATTATGTGCAAGAATAACAAGATTTTGTACATGTATAACAATATTATCAGTAATTGCATGGGTAGCGCTTTTCAACATAAATAATATGTTGGGCGCTACAAGCGCATCAGCAGGAAAACCTGAAGATGAACTATTTAAGTATTCTAACGAACCGAAAAAAGATAATGTTTCATTGCTTTTTGCAGGCGTAGACAAAGATGGACTTAGAACAGATAGTATAATTTATGCGAAATACGATACTATAAATAACAAGTTATATATGATGTCTATACCAAGAGATACTTATACAGATCATAAGTATGCTACTAATAAGATAAATACAATTTATCGTGGTGGCAAGTATACTAACGAGTTTATAGAAGAAATAGAAGAACTTTTAGATGTAAACATAGATTATTATGCTGTAATTAATTTAAAGGTTGTATCAGATGTTGTAGATGCAATAGGTGGTATAAATATAACTCTAGAAGATGATGTTTGGAAATTAGATAAAAAAACAGGAAAATGGAATTTAGCATTCCCTAAAGGAGAACAAACATTAAATGCAAAACAAGTTGAAACTTTAATTAGAAATAGGGATTATAAAGATGGAGATTTGTCTAGAGGAAAAATGCAAAGAAACGTAATAACAGCATTAATTAAGAATTTGGTTTCTACAAAAACTCTTATGAAATTAATGGATATTAAAGATATTGTTCTAAACAATACAAATACTAATATTACAGTTAGAGAAGGTATGAAATATTTAGGTGAAATTAAAGAGGTAGATCTAAAAAATGTTGTTTCAACTAATATGCCACTTTTAGATATAAACTATGTTGTTGACGGTACAGCCTGTGTACTTGTAAACAAGGAAAAGGCAAGAAAAATAATTAAAGAAGACTGGGTTTATACACCTGAAGAAACAAATAATGAAACCTTAAATAATGAGCAAAATTAATTTGCTCATTATTTTTGTATTAATATCTATATATTATGGTAAAAACTGTTGAAAAAAACAAAAAGTTATGTTATACTAATTGGGTCACGTATGTGATAATACACACACAAACAAAGTCTATAGCCCTTCCTCGAAAGAGGTCATATAGATGCCAAAGTTTGTGGAGGAAATTAAAAAAGGAGGATTTTTAAAATGGCAATTATACCTATGAGATCATTACTAGAAGCTGGTGTACACTTTGGACACCAAACAAAAAGATGGGACCCAAGAATGGCTCCTTACATCTTTACAGCAAGAAATGGAATATACATTCTTGACTTACAAAAAACTTTAAAGAAAGCAGTAGAAGCTTACGAACTAGTTAATAAAGTAGCTAGTGAAGGTGGTTCAATACTATTTGTTGGAACTAAAAAACAAATAGCTGAATGCATCAAAGAAGAAGCTGAAAGATGTGGAATGTACTACATCAACAGCAGATGGTTAGGTGGAACATTAACTAACTTTAAAACAATAAGAACTAGAATAGCTAGACTTGTTGAATTAGAAACTATGGAAGCTGATGGAACATTCGATTTACTTCCAAAGAAAGAAGTTAGCAAATTAAAACTAGAAATGGAAAAATTAAACCTTAACCTTGGTGGTATTAAAGATATGGAAAAACTTCCATCATTAATATTCTTAGTAGACTCTAAGAAAGAATTAATTTGTACTAAGGAAGCTAGAAAACTTGGTATACCAACAATCGGTTTAATAGATTCTAACTGTAACCCTAACGATGTTGACTACGTAATCCCAGGTAACGACGATGCAGTAAGAGCAGTTAAATTAATAACAGCTAAAATGGCAGACGCAGCTATCGCTGGAAAAAACGGTGAACCAGTTGAAGATTTAGGTCTTGATGATGTAGAAACTATGGAAGATCTAGTTAAAGAAATGGGCGAAGATAAAATAGAAAGAAAACAAAACAGACCAGCTAGAAGACCAAGACAAGAAAAAGCTACAGAAGAAGTAGTAGAAGAAACTACAACTAAGGAGGAATAATAATATGGTAACAGCAGAACAAGTTAAAGAATTAAGAGAAATGACAGGTGCAGGCGTTATGGACTGCAAAAAAGTTTTAGTTGAAACTGATGGAAACATGGATAAAGCAGTTGAACTATTACGTGAAAGAGGAATAGCTAAAGCAGCTAAAAAAGCTAGCAGAATAGCAGCTGAAGGATTAGTAGAAGCATATATCCACAGCGGAAGATATGGTGCATTAGTTGAAGTAAACTCTGAAACTGACTTCGTTTCTAAAAACGAAGAATTCAGAACATTTGTAAGAGATGTTGCAATGCATATAGTTGCTTCAAATCCTAAATATGTTTCAAGAGATGAAGTTCCTGCTGATGTTGTAGAAGCTGAAAAAGAAATTCTTAAAGCACAAGCTTTAAATGAAGGAAAACCAGCAGCAATTGTAGATAAAATGGTAGAAGGAAGAATAAACAAATTTTTCGAGGAAGTATGTTTATTAGATCAACCATTCGTTAAAGATCAAGACAAAACAGTTCAAGAAGTTCTTAACGAAAAAATCGCTGTAATTGGTGAAAACATAGTAATCAGAAGATTTGTTAGATTTGAAAGAGGCGAAGGAATCGAAAAGAAAAAAGAAAACTTTGCTGAAGAAGTAATGAAACAAGTTAATGGTTAATAAAAACAAATAAAGCAAATAAAAATGAGTACCATTGGTACTCATTTTTTATATTTTTAAGTTAAGTTTTGTTATACATTTACTTTATTTATTTAATTTCCTAGTTCTGTTTGCTTTTCTTTTAAGTGTAGTTTTAATTTCTTTTTCTACATTCTCTTTATTCATTGAACGCTTTTGCTTTTTTATTTTGTTTTTCTTAATCTTAGCAATAACAGATATTACAAGTATAATAACAACTAAACAAATAATTAATATAGTCGTGAATTCTGGTTCTCTAACAATGTTCAATGTTTTTAATTCTGTAATTGTTAAATCGTAAGTTGCGTTATATGAACCTTTATCGGTATTTATTGTAAATGTTATATCTCCATAATCTTCATTATTCTTAAGGTTTTCTTTTGTTACAGTAGATAAGTTTATTTCGTCTAACTTTAACTCATAAGATATTGATACTATAGTTTCGTCATTTTTCATAAGTAGTTCTAAATTATCTTTGATATTTAATTTGTACTTTAAGTTTGTTTGATAGTTTATATAGTCAAAGGAATAACTTTCTTTGTTATCAAAAGTGCGTCTATTAAAATTATCAAAAGAATAATTGAATAAGTCTATAGCATCTGTATATCTAGCATCTTGACCGTTTACTTGGCCAGCCTTAAAGACAGCTATAATAATTGTTTTATCATCTTTTTTTCCTAGTGTAACTAGAGTTCTTCCTGCTTCATCTGTATATCCTGTTTTTCCACCTATTGCATATTCATAATATCTTCCGTGTTGATTTTCAGATTTAGTAAGTAATAGCCTATTTGTATTATACAAATATCTTTTAGATTTAGTCTTATTTGTTTCTGGTACTATATATAGTTTTGTAGAAATAATCTCAACAAATTTTTCGTTTTGGATACAATAATTAAATATTTTAGCAATATCTAATGCGGTTGTGTAATGGTTATCATCTGAGTAACCATGTGCGTTTACAAAATTTGTTCCTGTACAGCCAAGTTCTTTAGCTTTATCGTTCATAAGTTTAACGAAGTCTGTGATATTTCCTGAAACAGCCTCTGCTAAAACGTTTGCAGCATCGTTACCAGAGTATATAAGAAGGCAATGAAGTAGTTCATCAACTGTAAGAATTTCACCTTCTTTAATATATGCACTTGAACTATCCCAAGGTATTTTAAGAGCTGTTTTTGTAGCAACTATGTTTTGGGTTAAATCTAAGTTTTCTAACGCTAAAATAGCAGTAATAATCTTTGTTATGCTAGCTGGATATACTTTGTCGTTTATATTTTTATCGTAAAGTATTGTACCTGAACCAGCTTCCATAGCGATAGCAGATTTAGAATTAGTGCTAGGCGGTTCAGTAGCAAATACCGAGAAACAATTAAATAATATAAATGTGAATATCCAAAGCTTGTATGAAATTTTGAGTTTCATTTATTCACCTCGTAAGTAGCTCTATTATACTATACAATAATCAAATAGTGAATAGATTTTTATAAAATATTGATTTAACATCTAGTATGATATAAAATATGATTGAAATGAGGAGATTATGAAAATGCATAAAAAACAAGGTGTAACAATGATAACATTATCGCTAGCAGTTGCAATAATGGCTATACTTACAGCAGCTGTTATAGTAAATATAGATAATATAGTGCCAAACGCTAGAAAATCTAAAATAGCAGAGGAATTTGAATTAATAGAAGACAAGGTTAAGGAATATTATTTAGCATATGGAAATTATCCGGTGCTAAATGATAGGACGTTTACAAAGTCTCAACTTATTGCGTTAAACACAAACGGTAAGAGCGGAAATTTATCTGCAACAATAACAGCGAATGGCGATGATAATGCTATATTCTTTGTCGTTGATTTAGAAAAAATAAGAGTTACAACATATAACTATGGTAAAAACATTACTCAAGATGATGTTTATGTTGTGTCCGATTTAACAGGAAATCTATATTATCCAAAAGGCATCTTTGCTAATGGGAAAATGGTATTTTCTACATGTGATTTTGAAGAAACAACAAATATAGATTAAGAGTAAAAAAATAGATTATAAGAATGTGTGAGATATCGGAAAACTATTGATTTTTTGCATAAATATAGTATAATAGTCACAGAGATTTTTGGAGGTAAAAACATATGGATTTAAGTATCTATGAAAATAAAATGAAAGAAAGAATTGACTACCTAAGAGAAGAATTAGGAAATATAAGAGCAGGTAGAGCTAACCCACAAATATTAAATAAAATATGCGTTGAATATTATGGATCATTAACACCACTTAACCAAGTGGCATCAATATCTGTTCCAGAACCAAGACAAATATTAATAGCACCATGGGATAAGAGCTTATTAAACGAAATAGCAAAAGCTATAACTAAAGCAGATATAGGAATAAACCCACAAAATGATGGAACTGGAGTAAGATTAATATTCCCAGAACTAAATGAAGCAAGAAGAAAAGAAATAGCTAAAGATATAAGCAAAATGGGAGAAGAAACAAAAGTTGCAATTAGAAATATAAGAAGAGACGCGATAGACGATATAAAGAAAACAGGAAAAGAAGAAAGCATCAGCGAAGATGAAATTCGTTCTTTAGAAGATTCTGTTCAAAAAATAACAGATAAACAAATTGAAGTAGTAACTGGAGTAGTTGCTGAAAAAGAAAAAGAAATAATGGAAGTGTAGTAGGGGAGTTTATGAAAAAAAGAATAATTTCGGGAGCAGTTTTCGTAGCATTATGGGCAGCAATACTGTTAATAAACAATCCGCTATTTGACACTGCTATAGTTGTTACACTTGCGTTAATTGCTACACACGAATATTACAAAGCATTTAGAAATATAGGCTATAAACCTATTTCTTGGATAGGTTATGTAGGATGTTTAGCATTGTTTTTAATGGGTGGAATAATTCCCGAAGAATATAAAATGCTATTAATAAAAATAATAGTACCGGTAGGTCTTATAAGCGCATTTGCTTATATGGTAGTGGGAAATGTTAAAAGAACAATTTTAGATGTTGCAATAACAATATTTGGACTTCTATATATTCCATGTTTGTTTGCGTTTCTAAAATTGATATTAGGACTTAGAGAATACAGTAGATTTTACTTGTTATATGTTCTATTTGGAGCGTTTGTAAGCGATACGTTTGCATTTTTAATTGGTTCTAAATTTGGTAAAACAAAATTAGCTCCAGACATTAGCCCTAACAAAACTGTAGAAGGTTCTATGGGTGGAATAATTGGTGTTGTAATTTCATTTGTAATTATGACAGTGGTAGGTAATTTGAATGGAATACCAGGAGATGTATTCTATTGGACAATGGTAGGTGTTGCGGCTGCAATAGCTGGTCAATTTGGAGACTTAACAGCATCTGCGATTAAGAGATTTTGTAAAATTAAAGATTTTGGAAATATAATGCCAGGACACGGCGGAATATTAGATAGATTTGATAGTTTAATGTTTGTTGCGCCAATCGTATATATTTTTATAACTTTATACGTATAATAGAAAAGAGGTATATGAATAATGGCTTTAGTTTTAACTATAATTAAACTTATAATAGTTTTAAGTGTAGTTGCTACTATCCATGAATTTGGGCACTTCCTTTTTGCTAAATTGTTCAAAATGACAGTAAATGAATTTAGCATAGGGTTCGGCCCAAAAATATTCTCTAAAGAATATAAGGGAACTAAATATTCTTTAAGATGGATATTATTTGGTGGATATGTTGCAATAGAAGGTGAAGAAGGCGACTCAGAAGATGATAATGCCTTTAATAAAAAACCATGCTGGCAAAGAATAATTGTACTTGTAGCAGGTGTGCTATTTAATGCAATACTTGCAACAGTATTATTCTTAGGAACAAACATGGTATCACCAACATTTGGAACTAAAATATCAGGCATTTATGAAAATGGTGCTGCGTATGTTGCTGGATTACGTGAAGGTGATGTAATAACAAAAATTGAAGATAAAGTAACACATATTTATCAAGATGTTGCGTTATATAACAAAACAGATAAAAAAGATGTAACAGTTGAATATTTAAGAGATGGTAAAACATATAAAGCTCTTGTAAAAGATGCTGTTAAGAAAATTGGTTATATGGGTGTATACTTTGAGGCTACTAAATTAGATGAAAACGGAAATGTTTTATCTTATGTTCAAGTAGTTGAACCAGGTATGCCAGCAGCTTCTAAAATAAAAGCTGGAGACAAAATACTAAAAGTTAATGACAAAGAAACTAAACTTTCTATAGATGTAATATCTGAAATATCTGCAAATGCTGAAAAAGAAGTTAAAATATTAGTATTAAGAGATGGTAAAGAGGTAGAAGTAAAACTTGTACCGGCTACTAAACTTTCTTTTGATTTAGGATTATCTAATTTTGCAGAAGAGAAAACTACTGTAAAAACAGCTTTCTATAAATCTATTTCAACAATATCTCAAATAGTTGGATCATATGTAGATTTGTTTAGAGGCAAAGTAAAAGTAAACCAATTATCTGGAATAGTTGGAATTGGAGAAATGGTTTCTAGAACAGAAGGAATAGCAGAATTCTTAAGCATGATGGCTATGATTTCTTTAGCAGTAGGAATTGCTAATATATTACCGTTCCCACCACTTGATGGCGGAAAAGTAGTATTAGTGTTGATAGAGTGGATAACTAAAAAGAAAGTTCCAGAAAAAGTGGAATTAATACTAAGCTATATTGGACTTGGATTATTATTAGCACTTACAGTATTTGTAACGATTAACGATATAATAAGAGTAGTGTAAAATAATACAAAAGAAGAAATTAATAATTATAAAAACTCAAAATGTTAATATTACCATTTTGGGTTTTTATATATGTATATGGGGGAAATATATGAAAAAACTAAGTGAATTGTTTGCTCCTGCTGTTATAGAAGGTAGCAGTATAAACGATTTAATGGTAGAAGAGGTAAAGTTTTCAAAGAAGGCTAATGCGGCTATTATAAGACTTGAAATAAAGGATGGAATAAATCCTAAGGATGTTGTTGCGTTTGAAACAAATGCCACTAAAGCTTTTTCGTTAAAGAGTTTTAGAATAATTCCGCATTTAGAGGGGAAAAGAGAATTTAATGAGCAAGATATAGATAAGGTTTTAGATTATTTGAAACTAGCTAGACCTTATGTTGTGAATGTCTTAGAAATATCTAGAAAAGAATATATTAAAGAGGCAAATAAGGTAATAATCGAACTTAAAGTGCCAAATGCTAATTTTCTTAAATTGCAAAAAACAGAAGAATTTTTATCAGAAACTGTATCGGCATACTATGGTGTAAACATAGAATTTGAAATTTGTGACTCAAATACAGCTAAAGCAGATTTTGCGGCAACTCATAAAGAGGAAAGAATGGTTGCACCGCCACCAGCAGATAAGCCAAAGGAACAAAAACCACAAGTTGAGCATAAAGCACCAGCACCGCAACCACAATCAGCGCCACCAACGTATTTCAAACCAAAAGAAGAAAAAGTGGAAGGACCTAAGGCAGAAAATGTAATAATGGGTAAAGATATTACTTCTGCTAAAGTAGACAAGATAGAAGATATAAATCAAGATATGGAAAATGCTTGTATTGAAGGAAAAATAGAAGCATGTGAGGTTAAAACTACTAAGACTGGTAAAGAAATGTTTTCACTAGAAGTGAGCGACGAAACAAGTACAATAGCTGTAAAAATCTTCGCGGATCCTAAACGTATAGATGTTGGAGAACTTAGTGGAAGACTAAAAGTTGGTAAGTACATAAAAGCAGATGGAAAACCACAATATGATATGTTTGCTAAAGATATCTCAATAATATTAAGAAACATAGTAGATGGAAAGAAACCACCTGAAAGAAAAGATGAAGCAGAGGTTAAAAGAGTAGAACTACATTTACATACACAAATGAGTTCTATGGATGGTGTAAGTTCTGCAACAGATCTTGTAAAACAAGCTATAAAATGGGGACATAAAGCAATAGCAATAACAGACCATGGTGTTGCACAAAGCTTCCCTGAAGCAAATCTTGCAGCGTTCAACTACGCTGAAAAGAAATTTGATATAAAGGTACTATATGGTACTGAAGGATATTTAGTGCCTGACGTTGCACCTGTATTTGAAGCTCCAACTACATATACTGTTTTTGATATAGAAACAACAGGATTTACACCTGGAAGTGATGCAATAACAGAAATAGCAGCAGTAAAGGTAAAAGACGGACAAGCAATAGATGAGTTTTCTACATTTGTAAATCCTGAAAGAAGTATACCTAAGGAAGTACAAGAATTAACTCATATAACACCGGATATGGTAAAGGATGCCCCTAAGATAGAAGAAGCATTAAAGGGATTCTTAGACTTTGCTGAAGGTACGGTAATAGTAGCGCATAATGCAAAATTTGATACTTCGTTTATAAACTACTATGCAGATAAATGTGGTTATACAAAACCAGTATTTGCAATAGATACTCTAGCTATAGCAAGAGAAATGTTTGAAGGTTATGAAAACCATAAGCTTGGAACAATAGCAGCTAATCTAAATATAGAACTTGAAAATGCGCATAGAGCAATAAATGATGCTAGAGCAACAGCTAAAGTATTTATAAAAATGTGTGAAGTGTTAGAAGAACGTGGTATGAAATTAAATGAATATGTTCAAACTGAATATATAGAAGACAAGAGGAACTTTACGCCGTACCACATAATAATATTTGCTAAAAACTATGTTGGACTTAAAAATCTATACAAGCTAGTTTCGTTTGCACATATTAGATATTTCCACAAGAAACCAAGATTATCTAGATCATTAATTAATAGATATAGAGAAGGATTAATAATCGGTTCGGCTTGCGAAAGAGGAGAGCTTTACCAAGCAGTTTTAGAAAATAGAATGGATGAAGCACGTGAAATAGCTAAGTTTTATGATTATTTAGAAGTACAACCAATAGGAAATAACCAGTTCTATATTCGCAACGGTACAGTAAAAGATGAAAAAGAATTACAAGAAATAAATAAAAAAATAATAGACTTAGGGCATGAGTTAAACATACCTGTTGTAGCAACAGGAGATGTTCACTTTATGAATCCACAAGATGAACTATATAGAAGAATAATAATGGCTGGTCAAGGTTATGATGATGCGGATGAACAAGCACCACTTTATCTAAGAACAACAAATGAAATGCTTAAAGAATTCGATTATCTTGATGAAGCAACTGCAAGAGAAATAGTAATAGAAAACACTAATAAAATTGCAGATATGTTTGAGGAAATAAAACCGGTTGTTGATGGAACATACAACCCAGTAATTGACGGTTCTGATGAAGAAATAGAAAGACTTACTTATGAAAAAGCAAGAAGTATATATGGTGATCCATTACCAGAAATAGTTGAAGCTAGAATAAAGAAAGAACTAAACTCAATAATAACAAATGGATTCTCGGTTATGTATATCATAGCTCAAAAACTAGTTAAAAAATCTAACGATGATGGCTATCTGGTTGGTTCCAGAGGTTCGGTTGGTTCATCTTTCGTAGCAACAATGTCTGGTATAACAGAGGTAAATCCGCTTCCACCACACTATGTTTGTCCACATTGTAAATATAGTGAATTCCCACCAGTTACAGTTACAACTGGAGTAGATATGGAAGATAAAGATTGCCCTAAATGTGGCAATAGAATGAAGAAAGATGGAATGGATATTCCGTTCGAAACATTCCTTGGATTTAAGGGAGATAAGGTCCCAGATATAGACCTTAACTTCTCTGGAGATTACCAAGCTAAAGCACACGCATATACTGAAGTTCTATTTGGTAAGTACAAAACATTTAGAGCCGGAACAATATCTACACTTGCCGAAAAAACAGCATATGGATTTGTTAAGAAATATTATGAAGGTAAAAATCAATACGTAAGGGTGCCTGAAATAAATAGAGTGTCTAGAATGTGTACTGGTATTAAGAGAACAACAGGACAACACCCTGGTGGTATTATAGTTGTACCAAGAGATAAAGAAATTTATGATTTCTGTCCGGTGCAAAGACCAGCAGATGATCCAACATCAAGCACAATAACAACACATTTCGACTTCCACTCAATCCACGACAATCTTCTAAAACTAGATATACTAGGCCATGATGATCCTACGGTTATTAGAATGTTAGAAGATTTAACAGGAATTGATGCAAAAACAATACCACTAGATGAGCCAAAAGTAATGTCGCTATTTAGCTCGACAGAAGCGCTAGGAATAACAGAGGAACAAGAACGTTCTAAAGTTGCAACATATGCTATACCAGAGTTTGGTACTAAGTTTGTTAGACAAATGTTGCTAGATACAAAACCTACAACATTTGGCGAACTTGTTAGAATATCTGGACTATCTCATGGTACTGACGTTTGGCTAAATAATGCTCAAAGCTTGATTGAACAAGGAATAACGACACTTAAAGAGGCAATTTGTACTCGTGATGACATCATGATTTATTTGATACAAAAGGGGCTTGACCCATCTCTTGCCTTCAAGATAATGGAGATAACAAGAAAAGGTAAAGCTAAAAAAGACCTTACTGAAGAAATGAAAGAGAAAATGAGAGAATGTGATGTGCCAGAATGGTATATAGATTCATGTTTAAAGATTAAGTACATGTTCCCTAAAGCCCATGCTTGTGCTTACGTTATGATGGCATATAGAATAGCATACTTTAAGGTGTATTATCCAAAGGCATTCTATGCTACATATTTAACAGTAAGAGCAGATGCGTTTAATGCAGATATAATGTGTACTAATAAGCAAAAGGTTAAAGAGGCAATGAAGACAATTGAATCTAATCCTGAAGCAAGTAATGTTGAAAAGGATATGGTTACAGTTCTTGAAGTTGTAAATGAAATGATGGAAAGAGGAATAGATTTCTTACCAATAGATTTGTATAAATCTGATGCAACTAAATTCTTAGTAGAAGATGATGGAATAAGACCACCACTTTCAGCAATACCTACATTTGGTACAGTCAACGCCAAGAATATTGCTGAAGCAAGAAAAGAAGGCGAATTTTCTTCAAAAGAGAATCTAATGACACGTGCAAAATTAGGAAAATCTGCGATGGAATTATTAGATAAATATGGTTGTACAAAAGGTATGCCAAATTCAGCACAAGTATCATTGTTTGATGAATTCTAAAAAAAGATTGAAAAGTCTTTAGTGATAGTATATAATAATTACGAGGAGTTGATTATATATGAAATTAGATTTAAATGGAATGGGCATTGAAGTAACAGACGGTATCAAAGAATATGCTGAAAAAAGAGTAAGCAAATTAGATAAATTCTTTGATAATGACACAATTGCACACGTTACATTCGCAGCAAAAAAGGAGAAACAATACGTGAGTCTTCGTGTAGAAGCTAAAGGCAAAACATACATGGCAGAAGAACCAACTCATGACGTTTATGCTGGTATTGACCTTGTAATGGATAAAATTTTAGGTCAAATAAGAAAACAAAAAACTAAAATATTAAATAAAAGAACTGAAAAGAATGTTAACATGGGTGTTACTGAAGAAGACCTAGATGTTGAATAGTAAATTTAATACAAAAAAAGAGGCTTAAGCCTCTTTTTTGTTGTTTAAATTATATAATAAATATTAACGTCTATATAATACATAAACTATATAGCATGCATAAATAGCAAGTAAAGTAAATCCTTCCATTGCAGAAACCTCTGGTTTCTTTTTAGTGAACAATCTCATTACTAAACATACTAACACGAATACACCAGCGTCTATAACAAGAGATGGTGTTGACACTCTTATTGGATTTATTAATGCGGAAGTTCCTATTACAAATAAAGTATTAAACATATTGCTGCCAACTAAATTGCCAATTGCAATATTTAATCTATTTTTCTTTATTGCTGCAAATGTTGTACTTATTTCTGGTAAAGATGTACCTACTGCAATTATTGAAATCGATATAAGTGTTTCGCTAACATTAAAGTATCTTGCTATAACAATGGCATTGTTAACTACGAGTTCTGCACCTATATATATAACCGCAATGCATATCAATAATAAAAGAAATTCAAGAACCAATCTTTTCATGTCTTTCATAGAAAACATTTTATCGTTTTCGTTAGTGTGATTATCATGGCTTGCATATGCAGATTTGTGTAATATAACTTTTTTCGCTTTTGAATCTTTATATTTCTTTTCTCTTTGATCCCTTAAATATTCACCAAACTCATATAGTGTATAGTACATGAATATTGCAAAGAATAATAATAGAATAATACCATCTGTTCTAGTAATTGCATTATGAGTTGCTTGTGGATCGACGATGTCAATTAATAGTACGAAAAGTACAGTACTAGAAATTAGACTCATATTCATATCTTTTCTTATTGTTTGTCTTAAAAGTTTTAATGGGTTTGCTACAAAAATTAGTCCTAGAATGCAGCACATATTAAATAAATTTGTTCCAATAATATTACCTAGCAAGAAATCAGAACTGTTTTTTGCAGATGCTGTAATGGAAAGTAATAATTCGGGTAAACTTGTACCGATACAAACTATAGTTAGTCCTATTACTACTTCGCTTAACCTAAACATTTTCCCTATTTTTGTTCCGATATCTACAAAGGCATCAGAACCTTTTATTAATAAGAACAAACCTACAACCATTAAAATAACGGCTAGAAGTATATCCATTTGTTTTCTCCTTTGTATAATACAATGAGTATATCATATATGTTAATAAAACAACAATAGCTTAAAGGTCTCTTTTAATATTAAAAATTAAAAGAAAATGTAATTTTATATAAGTTGAATTTAAATATATAATTGATATATAATTTGACTAATATAATCTGTTAGATGGGGGAAATAATGAATACTGGTGTTATAAAGGTTGTTAAATGGTGCGTCATAGGCGTGATTGCTTTATATTTGTTGGGGAGTTTTATTGCAAATAAACCAAATAAAGATGCATGGATAATAGAAAATTTAGAAATGACATTAACATTTGTAAAAAATACTTTAACTATTGAAGAAAAAATTGACACTACAATCGGAAATGAAGTGTATTTTTCACATAATTTACAAGGAGAAGTAGGTAATTTAATTACAGGTATAGTGGAATATACTTATAAGGATAAAAAAATAAACGATAGATTAACTAGTGGCTGGTTTGTGACACCGGAAAATATTGCACAAGAGTTAGGAGCAAAAAAGGGAGATACTATAGGTATAAAGCTTTTATACAAGATAAATGTAGATATGTTATATAGAGGCGTTGATACAGATATTTTAACATTAAAATTTATAGATGCTAAAAAATTTAAACTTAATTTAATACCTTATACAACTATAACAGATGTTAATGTTGAAGATGCATTAGTCACTGAAAATAATGGCGTTTATACTATTGATTTTGGAAAAATTAAAGCATCAAACCTGGATATAAAAGCTAAAATTCACGATGTTGATGCTGTAGTTGGTGAAACAATAACAATATTAACGCCAGCTGGATATATAGTATGTTTTATGGGTACAACTTTGATCTGTTTAATAGCAGTGCTAATAAACAATAGAAAAAAGAAAAAAGTTAGTGAATATAGAAGAGAGACAAACAACTTAGTTTCACCATATCTAGCAGAACTGATTGTTGATGGAAAAATAGATATGAAAAATCTAATAATGACAACGATAATTGATTTAGAATTAAAAGGGAAGGTTAAAATATTAAATAATGATGAGATAGAACTTATATCAACTGAAGGGCTAGATGCGGTACAAAAATGTATGATATACTTGTTATTTATAGGAACGGGTGGAGAAAATAGAATAAAATTAAGTGATATAAATAATGCGTTCCGTAAATCTAAAATAACAACAAAAATCTTTTCTGAAAAATTGGCTATGGTTAAGAAGGCGTTAATAAACACATTAATTGCAACGCAATTTATTTCTAAAAAGAAAATGAAAATAGGAACGATTATAAAAACAGTTGCGGCTATAAATTGCATATTAATATGTTTTCTATTCTCAGGCTTACCAATAACTATTGATGCGTTTCCGATAATGTTTGCTATTGCATTAGTATTTATATTTATAGACAGTATTAATCATTATGAAGGTAATTTCAAGAGTGAAAGGGATGCAACTGGATGTTTAATGGTGATAGCGGGGATAGTTGCAATTTTTCAAGCGATAGGAATGATTAAATTAGATTTTATGATATATGGATTAGAGTTTTTATTAATAATGGCGGTATTGTTTATTGTAAATGTTATGGTTATAAGGGAGTCTAAACGTATATTGTTAACACCTGTTGGTGAGGCTGAAAGAATAGAGTTGCTGAAATTAAAGAAATATTTAACGGAACATAGTGTAATCAAAGAAAGAGATTTAGGTTCTGTTGTAATATGGGATGAATATTTAGCGTATGCAACAGCGTTTGGAATGCCAAATAGTATAATAAAACAAATTTATGAAGAGTGGTACAATATTAATATGACATTACAATTTGTATCGCAAATACTATAAGTAAAAATAAAAGAGGCGATTGCGCCTCTTTTATTTGCATGAATTACATATTAGATTCAGCCTTTTCTATAAGTTTTTTAACCATTCTTCCACCTATAGAACCAGCTTGTTTAGAAGTTAAATCACCGTTATAACCTTGTTTTAAGTTAACGCCGATTTCACTTGCAACTTCGTATTTCATTTTTTCTAAACCAGCTTTTGCGTTTGGGTTTACATATGAATTGCTTGCCATAAAGTTTCACCTCCTATTTTTTAAATTGCAAAACTTGAATTTGTTTTACACTAATAATTTGTGAAAATATTAATAAAAAATACAGGAAATTTGTGGCAAAAAATAGCATTAAAATTGATTAAAAAACGCGGCTAAATGGCGCTCTTTGATTGACTTTTTATGTAAAGTGTGTTAAAATACTAATTATGTAATGTAATGTTGGAGGTAAAGATGAATACAATATTAAAAAAGACAATAGCAACAATATTATTAATAGCAATGTTAATAACACATACACCAGTATATGTTATTGCTGCAGCAGACACAACTCCGCCATCAGTGGTGGTTTCTGGGCTGTCTTCAAGCACAGTAGCGTATAAAGGGGAAACAATGAGTTTTAAGGTGTATTTCTCAGATGAAACGGAAATGGGAGAAGTAACACTTACTAAAAACCATGTTATGCTAATAGGATTTACGGGAGATATATCTGTAAGTGGAAGCGGAAATACTAGAACAGTTACAATATCTAATATAAACGATAATTCTACAACAGCTAACAAGGTGACAATAAGAGCAAATGCAGCAAAAGATGCAGCTGGTAATACTTCAAAAGTATTTACATCTTCTGCGTTTACTATAACTGAAAGACCAGATACAACAAAACCATCAGTGGTAGTATCTAAACCTTCAGTTTCAACAGTAACAGAAGGGGGCTCTTTAACATATACAGTATCATTCTCAGATAATAAAGGAATAACAACTAATAATTTTAGTGCAAGTTATGTTTCTTTAACTGGATTTGATGCAACAGTGTCAGTAAGCGGAAGTGGAAATACAAGAACAGTAACTCTTTCAAATATAACAGGAGCAGCAGACTCAGACAATAAAATATCAATAAGAGCAAATGCGGTAAAAGATGCAGCTGGTAATGGATCAAGTGTTGTAACATCAACAGCGTTTACAATAAAAGCTAAAGATACAACAAGACCATCAGTAGTAATATCAAAACCATCTCCAACGACAGTTGAACAAGGCGGAACGGTTAAATATACAGTATCATTCTCAGATGAAACAGCGATTGGAACTGTAAACTTTAATGCAGATTATGTAGCGTTAGTAGGATTTACAGGAAATGTATCAGTATCAGGAACTGGAAATACTAGATATGTAACAATATCTAATGTTACTGGAACTGCGGATTCAGATAACAAAATAACAATAAGAGCAAACGCAGCAAAAGATTCAGTTGGAAATGGTACAGTGGCAACAAATTCTACTACATTTACAATTGTAGAACCTGTTAAAGATACAACAAGACCATCAGTAGTAATATCAAAACCATCTCCAATGTCAGTAACAGAAGGTGGAACAGTTAAATATACAGTATCATTCTCAGATGAGACTGCAATGGGAACAATAAACTTTAACAAAGACTATGTAGCATTAATAGGATTTACTGCTAATGTATCAGTGTCTGGAACAGGCAACACAAGAACAGTAACACTTACAAATGTTCAAGGTGCAGCAGATGCAGATAATAAAATAACAATAAGAGCAAATGCAGCAAAAGATGCTGCTGGAAATGGTACAGTAGCAACAAACTCTACTACATTTACAATTGTAGAGCAAGTAAAAGATACAACAAGACCATCAGTAGTAATATCAAAACCATCTCCACTATCAGTAGAAGTTGGTGGAACAGTAGAATATAAAGTAGTATTCTCAGATGAGACAGCAATGGGAACAATAAACTTTAACAAAGATTATGTGGCATTAATAGGATTTACTGCTAATGTATCAGTATCAGGAACAGGAAACGCAAGAACAGTAACACTTACAAATATTCAAGGTGTAGCAGATGCAGATAATAAAATATCTGTAAGAGCAGGAGCAGCAAAGGATGCAGCTGGAAATGCAACAGTAGCAACTACATCAACAGCATTTACAATTGTAGAACCTATTAAAGATACAACAAAACCATCAGTAGTAATATCAAAACCATCTCCACTATCTGTGGAAGTTGGTGGAACAGTAAGTTACACAGTAATGTTCTCAGATGAAACAGCAATGGGTAAAGTTCATTTTAATGAAAACTATGTAGCACTAATAGGATTTGATGCAACAGTTTCTGTAACAGGAACAGGAAATACAAGAGTTGTTACATTATCTAATATTACAGGTGATGCAGATTCTAATAATAGAATAGCAGTAAGAGCAGGAGCGGCAGAAGATGCAGCTGGAAATAAAACAGCAGTAGTTGAGTCTACTAACTTTACAGTTGTTATACCAACTCCTAAAGATACAACAGCACCTTCAGTGCTAGTATCTAATCCAAATCCAAAAACAGTAGAAGTTGGCGGAACAGTAAAATACACAGTAGTATTCTCAGATGAAACAGCAATGGGAACAATTCACTTTAATAAAAACTATGTAGCATTAATTGGATTTGATGCAGACATAACAGTGAGTGGAACAGGAAATACAAGAACAGTGACATTAACAAATGTTCAAGGTGGATTAGATTCAGATAATAGAATAGCAATAAGAGCAGGAGCAGCAGAAGATGCAGCTGGAAATAAAACTAAAGTGGTAGAATCACCTAACTTTACAGTTATAGCTCCACCAGTTAAGGATACAACAGCTCCATCAATAGCTATATCTGCACCAAAGCCAGGAACAATTGAATTAGGTGAAACAGTAAAATACACAGTAGTATTCTCAGACGAGACTGCTATGGGTAAAGTTCATTTTGATAAGAGCTATGTTACATTAATAGGCTTTACAGCAAATATAATAGTAACAGGTGAAGGAAATACAAGAACAGTAACACTTACAAATGTTCAAGGTGGTATAGATAAAGATAATAGAATAGCAATTAAAGCGGGAGCAGCAGAAGATGCAGCTGGAAACAAAACTAAAGCAGTAGAATCAGCTAACTTTGAAATAATCAAAACTGAAGAAAAAGATTCTATAGCTCCAGTAGTTAATATAACTTCTGTAAATCCAACAGCAATATATGCAAACGGAACAGTAAAATATACTGTAACATTTGCAGATAATATTAAAGTAACAGAAGTAAATTTATATACAAGTAAAATTGAAACAGTGGGATTTGATGCAGATATATCTGTTAAAATGAACGGATTAAAATCAGCAGAAATCACATTAAAAAATATAAAAGGAACAGTTGGAAGCAATAAATATATTGTTATAGCATCTGGTGTAGCGCTAGACGCTGAAGGAAATAGATCTAAAGAAGCAACAGGACCAAAATTCAGTATAATAGAAAAGACTAATCCAAAACCAGAAGTACCAACACAACCAGGTGATGAAGAAGATGCTTTAAGACCAGTTGTAATTGAAAAAGCAAATTGTATAGATGACCTAGAATTAATAGGTGATGTAAACAAAGAAATAGATTACTTTGCTTCTTGGTTAAAAGCAGAGAAAAATGAAGATTTATACTTCCCACAAGAACAAAACTATGTTGTTAAAGGAAACGAAATGACATATATTGTTGAATACTTTAACGGAAGTACAGCAGCCGCAACAGGAGTTAAATTTGAGTTAACAATACCTTATGGTGTAAGAGTGCTTGAAATAAACGGTGGCGGTAAGGTAGAAAGCGTAACGGATAAAGCGACAGTAGTAACATGGAATCTTGGTGATGTAAAAGCATATGCAGCAACAAGCGGAACAGGATATTGTAGATTATATGTAAAAGTAAGATTCGTAGAAAATGTTGAACTTGAAGCAAGTAAGAAAGTATCTGAAGAATTTTACGCAACATTAAAAACAACAGCTAATGATACAGTTTCATACTCATATATGAGACAATTATTTATCGACTTAACAGAAGGTAAAGTTGGTACATACAATAAGACATTAGTAGCTATTGATGCATTAAATGAAGTTAGACCAAACGAAGAAATAACAAGAGCAGAATTTGCTAAGTTATTGGCAGATGCTGGAATTATTAAAGTAGACTATAAGAGCAAGGCATACAAAAACTTCAAAGATTACGAAACAATACCAGTATATGCAAGAGCAGCTGTAGCAGCACTTGCAAAAGCTGAAATAATTAAACCATATGCAGATGGAACATTCAAACCAAATAATCCTATGTTAATGGAAGATGTAATGCAAATACTAGCAGAAGCGGCAGCACATATGACAGAACAAAAATTAGCAGTTTCTAAACCAGTATTCTTATATACAGAAGCTTTAACAGGAAAAGATGGAGAAGTATCTCCTAAGAAGGATTATATAATGGAACTAATGAGACAAAACGTTGTTTCAAGTGAAGAATCAAATCCAGATTCTTATGCATTAAGAAGAGAAGCAGTTGCAATGGTAAACAGCTTAGCATTTAGAGGACCAGTTATAGAAACACTTCCAGAAAACAAATTAAGAATAGCTAACGTAAGAGAAGATGGAGTAGTATTCTATAATGTAGTAGATGCAATGGAAAAAACAACTTATGTTCATGACTACAGATTGTGGCAAGAATTGGTTGATGCAAAATAGCAGAGTAGACATAAAAAGTCAACAGAAATGTTGACTTTTTATTGTTTTTATGTTAAAATATTATTGTGTGAGATTGGTTAGCACCAAGTGATAATTTGCTTGGTTGGGCAGGCAAGTAATTACTGGTTAATATATATAAAAAACATTAAAGGAGGATTTCGGATTTATGAAATTCAAGAAAGACTTGGCCCTTTCACTCGCGACATTTGAAGGACTTATGCTTGCACTTCTTGTCGCAATGCCCATTTGGTTACTCGCAGTAGTAATCACACTTACTGTTGTTGGTGCAGCACTTACGGTTGTTACCATCATCAGCATGCGGAAGGATTCCGTTGATGAAACCACGGGTAAGCCCACTTACAGGTTCCCCATCTGGACCTTTGTAATTGGTGCAGTTCTCTTAGCCGCACTTACGGTTGGCATCATGCTTGCATGCAAGAGACTGTTTGGCTTTGCTCTTATTCCGCTTGCTGTTGTGCTGTTGGCACTCTGCGTAATTGCTTGGATTAAGCACTGGAAAGTAGCGTTTGTATCGGTAGCAATCGTGCTCGCTCTTCTTGCTGTATTCCTTATCAGTTACGGTACCGCTTATATGGCGCACCACGACATCAGTTTGAACCCTGGTTTGGTAGCATCTGAACCTGCTGGCGACGAATCTCAGCTTCCCAACGACGAGACTGAAAAGCCTGGCGATGAGACCGAAAAACCTGGTGAAACTGAAAAGCCCGGAGATGAAAAACCTGGCGATGAAACCGAAAAGCCCGGTGATGAGACCCCTGGTAACACCACCACTCCTCCCGCTCCGACGGTAAAGATTAATGCCCCTGACACATTGTCTTACGGCAAACCTATTACTGTTAAGCTCGAAGGATGCAAGGTTGATGACCTTGTATTTGGCAATGAAGATTTTATTGCCATTTCCAAAATCTCGGATACCGAGGTAAGCATTATCCTTGTAGGAATCGTGAACGAGACCACTGGCCAAGTGGAAATCGTACCTGCATCTGGATATGTGACTATTACCGATAGCGTATCCGGCACCAATGTATCTATCAACATCGTTGAGTGATACACAACCCAACCCGTAAACAGAAATGTTTACGGGTTGTTTCTTGCTTAATCTGAATTTGATTTTTATGTATACTTATGGTATAATTATAGTATTAACTTCTTTTTACGAGAGCGTTTGTAATAAATGCTCCATTATATATATAAAAAAATTTTTTTATTTAAGGAGGATTTCTAGAATGAAATCTACAAAAGACGTGGCATTTGCCCTTAGCACCCTCGCAGCAATCTTTGTTGCACTGTTCGCAGCATTCGTATCCATCCCTGTATGGTTCGAAGCAGTAGTAATCACCCTTGCAGTAGTTGGCTTGGCCCTCACTATCTCTGAAGTAGTTAAAGCTTATAAAGCTTCCTATGATGAGACAACTGGTAAGCACACCTATAAATTCCCGGTACGGGTATTTGTATTTGGTGCACTTATCCTTTTAGCACTTGCAGCAATTGTTCTTCTTTCTCTTAAGAGATTGTATGGCTTTGCACTTATCCCTGTAGCAGTACTTCTTGCAATCCTTTTGGTAATTGCTTACCTTAAGAAACTTGGCAAGATGTTCTGGATTACACTTGTAGCACTGATTTTACTTGTAGTAGCACTTATTGGTTATGGCACTTCTATGATGGTTAAAAACGACATCAACCTCAACCCTGGCATCTCTGTAGAAACAACCACTCCCGATACTGAAAATGTTGATCCTGAAATTAACGACAAGGAAGATGGTGAAGTTGAAGAGAAACCTGTTGAAGATATCGTAAAGCCTGAAACTCCTGAGACTGAGGTTCCTGAAACTGAAACTCCTGAGACTGAGGTTCCCGAAACTGAAACTCCTGAGACTGAGGTTCCCGAAACTGAAACTCCTGAGACTGAGGTTCCCGAAACTGAAACTCCTGAGACTGAAGTTCCTGAAACTGAAACTCCTGAGACTGAGGTTCCCGAAACTGAAACTCCTGAGACTGAAGTTCCTGAAACTGAAACTCCCGAGACTGAAACCAAACCCGTTGTTCCTACTGTTGTAAAAATCAATGCTCCGAAGACTATGTCTTTTGGTGAATGCTTCACAATTACTCTTGAAGGTTGCAAAGCAGATGACATCAAGTTCAGCAATGAAGACTATCTCTCCATCGTTATCGTTAATGATAATGAGATTGATGTAACTCTTCTTGGTTATGTTACTGATGCTGGAGAAATCGAATTCGCACCTGCTAGTGGTTACATCACTGTTACAGATTCTGTAAGTGGTGAAAGTGTAACTATTGACATCGTAGCTCTTCCTGAAATCGAAGATGTACCTGAAATCGAAGACGAACCTGTTGAAGAAGTTCCCGAAGAGAAACCTGTTGAAGATATTGTAAAGCCTGAGACTCCTGTAGAGGATCCTGAGGAAACTGTACCTGAAACAGAAGAGCCTGAAGTTGTAGAACCTGTAGTCGTAAGAATCAATGCACCTGAGGTTATGTATTATGCAGAACCTATTGTAATTACCCTTGAGGGTATCAATGCAAATGATCTTAAGTTTGGGAATGAAGATTTCTTAGCTATCGCTATCCTTTCTGATACTGAAGTTGAGATTACTCTCGTAGGCATTGTTAATGATGCTGGCGATGTAGAATTCGTCCCCGCTGCTGGTTACATCACTATTACAGACTCTGTAAGTGGCGTGCATGTAGTAATTGAAATTGTTGAGTAATCAACAAGCTAACGTCAGACACCTCCGGAATTTCCGGAGGTGTTTTCTTGTGTTGGAAAAGGCTGCTAATTTGACTTTTATGTCTACTTGTGCTATAATATAATTACTAATTTCCTTTTTAAGAGAGCTGTAATAAGCTCCATTATATATATATAAAAAAATTTTTTTATTAAAGGAGGATTTCTAAAATGAAATCTACAAAAGACGTTGTACTCGCACTCGCAACCCTCGGCGGAGCTCTCGTAGCTCTCTTTGCACTCTTCTTTGCTATGCCTGCATGGCTTGAAGCAGTTGTAATCACCCTCACGGTAGTTGGCTTGGCCCTCACCATCTCTGAAATCGTGAATGCTTATAAAGCATCCTACGATGAAGGTACTGGCAAACATACTTACAAGTTCCCTGTTCGGGTATTTGTTTTTGGTTCGCTTGTACTTGTAGCACTTGCAGCAATTGTTCTTCTTTCTCTTAAGAGATTGTTTGGCTTTGCTCTTATTCCCGTAGCAGCACTTCTTGCAATCCTTCTTGTGATTGCTATTCTCAAGAAATTGGGAAAGATGTTCTGGATTACACTTGTAGCACTTGTACTCTTGGTTGTAGCACTCATTAGTTACGGCGCAGCTGTAATGGTTAAGAATGACATCAACCTCAACCCTGGTATCTCTGTAGAGACCACCGCTCCTGAAACTGAAACTCCCGAAACGGAAGTTCCTGAGACGGAAGCACCTGAGACTGAAGTCCCTGAAACCGAAACTCCTGAAACTGAGGTTCCTGAAACCGAAGTTCCTGAGACCACTGTTCCTGAAACTGAAGCACCTGAAACCGAAGCACCCGAAACGGATGCTCCTGTAGTAGACGCTCCTGTTATTAAGGATGAAACTCCTAAGGAGGAAACTCCCAAGGATGAGCCCACCAATGAAGGTTTTGTACCCGTTGTTGTAAAGATCAATGCCCCTGAGACTATGCGTTATGCAGAACCCATCATCCTCACTCTTGAGGGTGTTAAGGCAGAAAATCTTAGATTTGGCAATGAGGATTTCTTAGCTATCGCTATCCTTTCTGATACCGAAGTTGAGATCACACTCGTAGGCATCGTTAATGATGCAGGCGATGTTGAATTCGTCCCCGCTGCTGGATACATCACTGTAACAGATTCTGAAACTGGTGCAAATGTAACTATTGAAATTGTTGAGTAATCAACAAGCACAAACGTCAGACACCTCCGGTATTACCGGAGGTGTTTTCTTGTGCTTTTTTGACATTATTTTTAATATGTCTGATTTTATTTCGACAAAATTTGACAGTATAAATTGCTATACTATTAACGAGGTGGTTTTAGTGACATATACATATGATAATAGTAAAAATAAACTTAGTATTATATTAGATGAGGAAATAGATGTTAATTCATGCAAAACTTTAAGAACAATAATAGATGGATATATTATGAGGTATAGCCCAAAAATTTGTGAGTTGGATTTAGAAAAGGTGTCTTTTATGGACAGCTCGGGTATAGGTTTTGTGGTAGGTAGAAAGAATTTAGCAGATATGTTAAATTGTAGATTTAATGTAGTAAATGCAAATCCTAATATTAAGAAATTGATGCAGCTTTATGATAAAGCTAAAAGAGGTGTGGGATGTTAAATGAAATATATATTAAGATAAAATCTTGTTTAGATAATATATCTTTAGTAAGAGTTGTTGCTGCATCTTTTTTAAGCAGGACGAATATAACCTTGGATGAATTACAAGATATAAAAACAGCTGTATCAGAAGCGGTTACAAATTGTATAGAACATGGATACGAAAATGATGAAAGCAAATATATAGATGTAGAAATGAAACTAGCAGAAGTAGATCAGATGGTATACTATTGGGTTAAGATTGTAGATAGTGGTATAGGCATAGAAGATGTTGAACTTGCAACTACTCCCACATACACAAATAAACCGGAATTAGAGCATGCTGGTATGGGCTTTACAATAATGGAAACATTTATGGATGAAGTTCAAATAGATTCTACAGTAGGTGAAGGAACTGCTGTAACGATGACTAAAAAATTAAAAACTATAAAGGCGTAGGAGAAATAAAATGGAATGTGTTTATGAAAGATATATTAAAGATTTTAGATGTAAATATTATATTCTAAAAGCAACTAAAGGATATGTAGGAATAAAGATAGAAAAATTAAATCCAAATGGTGAAATATTAGACGAATGTGTTGTGGAAAATGTGGATTGTGATGAAGGAAAAGTAAGAGAATTGTTAAAACAAATAAACAAAGGCAAAGTTACTCCTATTACATTAAAGGATGTAATTGCAGACAGCGTTATATAATATTGCAAAAGAACTCGTAAAATGGTAAAATATATACTATGTACGAGTTCTTTTTTAGGAGGTAACTTTGCAATACGAAATATTAGAAGATGAATTTGTTGGAATAAGAATAGACAAATACTTAAACGAAATAAATGAAGATTATACAAGATCTTTTGTTCAGAAGATGATAGAAGAAGGGAACGTAACTGTAAATGGAAAATCTGTTAAAGCATCATATAAATTAAAAATGAAAGATGTTATTGAAATAGAGGAAATAGAAAATACAGAAATAGAAGCGGTAGCAGAAGATATTCCTATAGATATTGTTTATGAAGACGAAGATATAATAATAGTAAATAAGGCTAAGGGAATGGTAGTGCATCCTGGCAATGGAAATTATACAGGAACTCTAGTAAATGCACTGTTATTTACACATAAAGATAGACTATCTGCTATAAATGGTGTTGTGAGGCCCGGAATTGTCCATAGAATCGATAAAGATACTAGTGGCATAATTGTAGTTGCTAAAAACGATAAAGCTCATAAAACGCTTTCTAGCGCGTTTAAGGTACATGATATAACAAGAAAATATATAGCTGTTGTAAAAGGTATAGTTGAGAAAGATAATATTAAGATAGATCTTCCTATTGGAAGAAGTACGTCAGATAGAATAAAGATGGCGGTGACTGAGAAAAATTCAAGGAATGCTATTACACATATTAAGGTATTAAAAAGATTTTATGAATCTGGATATACTTTAGTAGAGGCGAAACTTGAAACTGGAAGAACACATCAAATAAGAGTGCATATGTCATATATAGGACATCCGCTTTTAGGAGATGATACTTACGGTCCATCAAAGAATGAGTTTGGTATATGTGGACAAGTATTACATGCAAAAACACTTGGATTTAATCATCCAACAACAGGCAAGTATATAGAGTTTGAACAAGAAGAGCCAGAAGAATTTAAGGAAATATTAAATAAATTAAAATAATAAGAATAAATAATAAAATGAGCAAACATTATGTTTGCTCAAGATATATATAAACATAAGACTTATGGAATAATATATTATATGAAGAAAATACATGGAGGTGAATTAATTGGAAGAAATACGTATAAATAAATATATAGCAAGTTCTGGTGTTTGTTCTAGAAGAAAAGCAGAAGAATATATACTAGCAGGTAAAGTTTTAGTAAACGGAGTTGTAAATACTGAACTAGGATATAAGGTTAAAGAGGAAGATATAGTTGTAGTAGATGGGAAACAAATATCTTTAGAGGAAAACAAAGTGTATATTATGCTAAATAAACCAAAAGGGTATGTAACTACATCACAAGAACAATTTGGCAGACCTTCTGTATTAGATATAGTTAAAGTAGAAGAAAGAGTATATCCGGTTGGAAGACTAGATATGGATTCTGAAGGTTTATTAATTTTAACAAATGATGGAGAGTTTTCTAACAATGTAATTCATCCAACTAAACATATATCTAAAAAGTATGAAGTTGTATTAAAAGAAAATATAACTGAAGCTTCTATAAAGAAACTAGAAAGCGGAGTAGACATCGGTGGCTATGTAACAAGACCTGCTAAAGTAGAAAAAGTAACAGATAAGAAGATTTTAATTACTATAGGTGAAGGAAAGAATAGACAAGTAAGAAGAATGATAGAAACGGTAGACAACAAAGTATTAAATCTAAAAAGGATAGCTATTGGTGGACTTAAATTAGACAAATTAAAATCAGGTGAATATATTAAATTAGATGAGAAGCTAATAAATAAGATATTTGAATAAAGATAGTATTATATAATGCTTGTTTATAAAGTTAAATAAACGCAAAAAAGAAAGCCATAGGCTTTCTTTTTTAATATTTCTAGTGTTTTCTTTTTCTAGCAGCTTCAGATTTCTTTTTTCTCTTTACGCTTGGCTTTTCATAGTGCTCCCTTTTCTTTATTTCAGCAAGAACACCAGACTTAGCGCATTGTCTTTTGAAACGTTGAAGAGCGTTATCTAAAGTCTCGTTTTCTTTTACTTTTATTCCTGGCATGTTTATATTCCCTCCCCTCAGTGGGAAATACATAAATTCGTATTTCTAAATTACTTGTAAAATTATACTATATGAGCGCTTACAAGTCAAGTGGTAACAATAATCTTTTTATTTTAGTCATTAGAAAAAACGAAAATAATGTAAAAAATGGTCGATTTAATTGACTACAAGCGGCTCGTGTAGTAATATTAACATATTAAAATGGAGGTATAATGTGGATTACAAAAAGATTTGGTCAGAAGTAATAACAGCATCGTTAATAGTTGTAATATCTGCTGTAGCTATAATTTCATTTATGGTTATATCAGATCAAAATGTAGATATATATAACCCAAGTGATAAAATTGCGGTTTCTAAAGGTACAGATAAGATATCTGAAGTATTAAACCTTATAGAAAGTAAATACATGGGTGAAGTGGATATTGAAAAACTTGTAGATGGCGCGATTCAAGGTATATTTGAAAATATAGATGATCCATATACTAGATATTTAACAGAAGAACAATTTGATGAAGAAATTAATTCTGGTGATGAAGAATACTCTGGAATAGGAGTACATATGGGATTAAATCATACAACAGGTAAGGTTAGAGTACTAGGTGTAATGCCAGAAACACCAGCATATAAAGCGGGAATTAAAGCAGGAGACGTTATTTTGGAAGTTGAAGGAACTAAGTTAAATAAAGATAATTATAATGAAGCTTCTGAAAAGATTAAAGGCAAAGAAGGAACGTATGTAAAACTTCTTGTTGAAAGAGATGGAAAAAAACTTGAATTCAATATTATAAGAGAAAAAATAAATGCTAGTAATATATCTTCTGAAGTAATTAAAGGAACTAAAATTGGATATATTAAAATATTCGCTTTTGAAAGAAATATATATAGTCAATTTAAGAAAGAATACGATAGATTAATAAATAAAGAAAAGGTAGAAAAATTAATTATAGATGTGAGAGATAATCCAGGTGGTTTTGTTTCAGATACAATAAAGATAGCAGATTTGCTATGTGGAGAAGGATTAATAATTAAAGAAGAATACGGAGATGGAACTGTTAAAACATTTAAGTCGGATAAAGATTCTTCTAAAGTACCATTCGTATTATTAGTAAATGAAAATAGTGCTAGTGCATCAGAAATATTAGCTGGCTCTGTTAAGGATCTTAAGGCTGGTAAGGTAATTGGAACACAAACATTTGGTAAAGGTATAATGCAAAGCTATATTGAACTTGAAAATGGTGGTGGTGTAGCTATAACAATAGCTAAATACTATACTGCATCAGGTAATGAAATTCATGGTGTTGGAATAGAACCAGATATTAAGGTAGAATTACCAAAAGGAACAACAATAGATTATAAGGTAAATCCTAATACAGATTTACAACTAAAAGAAGCTATAAATGCCCTAAAATAGGTGAAAAATACGAATTAATATAAATGTTAGAAATAAGCAAACAAAAATAAGTGTTTGCTTATTTTTCTTGCGCTTGAAACAAAATGATTACATAATATTGAAATATAACGGTTTTTGTGATAGCCCAAGCTTTTGACTATACCCGTAGGGTGTGCTATAATCGGGGCATTAAGAGGTGGTTGTCATGATTTTGAAGGAACATGCTTTTGCAAAGATTAAGGCGGATGCAGAGAACTACAAAGGACAAGAATTACATTTTAAATATAATGTTGGAAGAAACAAAGTTGAGAATCTAACAGGTGTTATTGAGGGCGTTTACAGCGATAAGTTCAGAATTAGACGCACTGACATTGCTGCCCCTGCGACATTTAGTTATGCAGATATACTAACGAATTCATTAGAAGTTACAAGCCTAGATGGTGGAGAACAGTTATTAAGCTATGAATTTGATACTAGCAAAAAAATAGTGCAATTATAAGTTATTAAGAACGTGTTCTTTTTGAGCACGTTTTTTTGTCGCTTTTTGCAAATGAATAATATACTAGAGTACGTAAGATAAAAGGCTAAGCAACATGAAAAATAAACAAAAGTTGTTTACATTAATTAACCATAAGATATAATAAAAATATAAATTTTGAAATTTATTAAAAAAAGTGTTGACAAACAATTGTTCTTTATATATAATGATGTCATACTAAAACAAATGTTCGTTATTTAGGAGGTAATATTAATGATAACTGATGAAAGAAAGAAAGCTTTAGATATAGCTTTATCACAAATTGAAAAGAACTTTGGTAAAGGTTCTGTTATGAAACTTGGAGAAGTAGGAAGTGTAAATGTTGATGCAATACCAACAGGAGCACTTAGCTTAGATATAGCGTTAGGTATTGGTGGAGTTCCACGTGGAAGAATAATAGAAGTATTTGGACCAGAATCTTCTGGTAAAACTACAGTTGCTTTACACATGATTGCTGAAGCTCAAAAAATGGGTGGAATTGCAGCATTCATAGATGCAGAACACGCATTAGATCCAGTATATGCTAAACACTTAGGAGTAGATGTAGATAACCTTATAGTATCTCAACCAGATACAGGAGAACAAGCACTAGAGATTACTGAACAATTAGTAAGAAGTGGCGCTATAGATATTATAGTAGTAGACTCTGTTGCAGCGTTAGTTCCTAAGGCTGAAATAGATGGTGAAATGGGAGATTCTCATGTTGGTCTTCAAGCTAGACTTATGTCTCAAGCTTTAAGAAAATTAACAGGTGTACTTGCAAAATCTAAAACAGTTGCAGTATTCATTAACCAATTAAGAGAAAAAGTTGGTATAATGTTTGGTAACCCTGAAACAACACCAGGTGGTAGAGCACTTAAATTCTATTCTTCTGTAAGATTAGATGTTAGAAAACAAGAAGCTATAAAGATAAACGGAGAAGTAATGGGTTCTAGAACAAAAGTTAAAGTTGTTAAGAACAAAGTTGCACCTCCATTTAGAGAAGCAGAATTTGATATTGTTTACGGTAAAGGTATTTCAACTTCTGGTTGTATATTAGATCTTGCTGTAAACTTAGATATAGTAAACAAGAGTGGAGCATGGTTCTCATACAATGGTGAAAAGATTGGTCAAGGAAGAGAAGCAGCGAAGGCATTCTTAGAAGCAAACAAGAATATTATGGCTGAAGTAGAAAAGAAAGTAAGAGACAACTTTAATGTTGCATTTGAAAAGAGTCTTGGAGAAATGGAAGAAGACGCTGAAGAAGATGTAATGTTAGAAGAAGAGGAGAACTAATTTGAATAATTCAGAGATGAATATATTAGCTAGAGATAAAGCTATTAGATATATAGGCATTTCTAAAAAAACAGAATATGAAGTTAGACAGAAATTGAAGAGGTTACAAGTAACCTCTTCTGTCATAGATGAGGAAATTGAATATCTAAAGGAATTAGGCTTTATAGATGATAAAGACTATGTTAAATGTTTTATTAGACAATGCGCAAAACTTAAGCAATACTCTATATATGAAATTTATAACAAGCTCTTGCAAAAAGGGCTTCAAACTAGTATAATCGAAGAAGAATTGGAGCTTCTTAAAGATTCGGATTATGAAGAACAAGTTAGAGAAAAACTTGAAAATGGAAAATTAAAATCATATGATGAAGAAAAGAAGAAAGCATACTTTTATAGGAGAGGGTTTAAGTTTTAATGGAGAATGTAGTTATGGACGAAGTCCTAGGCGAAAATACACATGAAAAACATACAGTGGCTATTTCAAACTTTGAAGGGCCGCTGGATTTGTTATGCTTTTTAATAAGTAAAAACAAAATGGATATTTTCGATATTTCTCTAAGCGAACTTACAGATAAATATATAGAATATCTAAATGAGATGCAAAGCTTAGATATGGAAATAGCTACAGAGTTTATGGTTATGGCTACAACTTTGTTATACATTAAATCTAAAAAGCTTCTTCCAATAGCTGAACCAGAAGAAGATGGTGAGCCTGAAATAACTGAAGAAGAGCTTTTAGAAAGAATAGCTAAGTATAAAATGTATAAAGAGTTACAACCTACATTAAGAGAAATGTATACATTATACTTTGGAACTTTTGAAAAGCTTCCAGAGAATATTAAAGTAAAAAGAGAACTAAACAAAGACAGCTTAACTTCTAAAGAAAATCTTTTAGAGTTATATAACGATGTACTTAAACGTAAATTCGATAAAATAAACATCAAGTCTGAAGAAATAAAGAAGATTGCGTTATATGAAAAGGTAACAATTAAGAGCAAAGTTAAGCAAATAATAGAAGTGTTTAAATCTAAAAAGAGTTTTGTGTTTGGCAAGCTATTTAACAGAAAAGATTCAACTAACATAGATGTTGTAACAGCGTTCTTAAGTGTACTTGAACTTTCAAGACTTAAACATGTAGCATTAAAACAAGAAAAAATATATGGAGATATTACAGTAGACAAAATATCTGATGCTCCAATAGATGTTTCTTTAATTAACGAATAAAATACAAAAATTGGGAAAAAATATAACTGGTGATTATATGATACAAATCATATTGCTGGTTATATTTTTTCTTTTTACATACTTGTTCTTTGCACCTAACAGTATAGTGGTAAAAGTTAATATTAAAGCAGATAACTATTTTACAAACATTACTAAACTTGAGGGAACAGAGAATATTGTTAAGATAAAGCTATTAAATATGTTTACTGTATATAAAAAAGAGTTGTTTGCAAAGGATGAAAACAATAAAGCTAAAACAAAAGAGAACAATACATTGCTTAACAAAGACCTTGTGGATAGTGTTATTAAAAGGTTAATAAAAAAAGCAAAATTAGATAAATTTGTGTTATCTTTAGGTTTCAATTTAGATGATCCAATTGCTAACTCGTATGTAAATGCATCACTTAATACAATTCTTTGTATGTATATAAATTGTAACCAAAAGAAATTTAACCTAAATAATTTGTATTACAGGACATATATAAGTGAAGATTTGTTATATCTTAATTTTGAAGGTATAATTAATGTTTCTCTTACAGATACTATAAAAGTAATTGCAAAAGAGTATTTTAATAATAAGAAGAAAATAAATAAGAATAAAGAAAGTAAAATACTTGAGCATAGAAAAGGAGATAAATTATGGCGGAACATCCAATAGATAACCTTATGGTTACAGCAATGAATTCTTTAAGAGACATGATTGATGTAAATACAATTGTAGGAGATACAGTGCAAAGTGCAGATGGTACGGTTATTATACCGGTATCTAAAGTTGCTTTTGGTTTTGCGGCAGGTGGAAGTGAGTTTGAGAGTGGTAAAACAAACAAGTATCAAGACAACCCTAAAATGCCATTTGGAGGTGGAAGTGGTGCAGGAGTGAAAATATCCCCTGTTGCATTTTTAGTCGTTAAAGATGGCGTTATAAAGCTTCTAACGATAGATGCAGATAAACCTTTAGATAAACTTGTAGATTTAATCCCGGATGTAGTAAACAAGATTGTGGAAACAGTGGATAAGAACTTCTTAAATCCAACAACTAAGCTTAAAATTATTAAAAGTGAAGAGTAGAAGAATTTTCTTCTACTTTTTTTATTTTGTCTGTTGACAAATGAAAAACAAAATAGTATTATTGTATTAGTTAAGTAATACAGTGATGGTAAATAATTAGGCAAACGGAAAAAGGAGGACTAATGGATTATATTTTTGATAACGAAAGACCAATATATATGCAGTTAATAGATAAGGTAAGAGTTGAAATTGTTTCCGGAAAGTTAAAAGCACGGAGATAAACTACCATCTGTAAGAGAACTGGCTTTAACTACTAAAGTAAACCCCAATACTGTACAAAAAGCATTAGGAGAACTAGAAGCTAGTGGCCTTATATATACCGAAAGAACAAATGGCAAATTTGTTACAGATAATAGCGAGCTTATAGAAAAATTAAAATTAGAGCTTGCTAAGGAAAAAGTAAATAATTACTTAAATGCAATGAAAGATATAGGCATATCTTACGAGGATGCTGTTAAATATATTAATGAATTAGGAGGAAATAACTAATGGAATTATTAGAATGCAAAAACTTATGTAAGAACTATGATGAAAAACAAGTTCTTAAAGATGTGAACTTAAAAGTTTCAAGTGGAAAGATAATTGGTCTTTTAGGTAAAAACGGAACAGGTAAAACAACGTTAATTAAACTAATAAATGACCTTTTAACACCAACAAGTGGAGAAGTATTAATAGAAGGTAAGAAGCCAGGTGTAGAATCTAAAGAGATTATTGCATATTTACCAGAAAGAACATATCTAGATAAAGGGATGACTGTTAAAGAAGCAATTAAATACTTCAAGGAATTCTACAAAAGCTTTGATGAAACTAAAGCATACAAGTTATTAAAAGATTTAGACTTAGATGAAAACACAAAGATTTCTAAAATGTCTAAAGGTATGCAAGAAAAACTTCAATTAATACTTGTAATGAGTAGAGATGCAAAGTTATATATACTAGATGAACCTCTAGGTGGAGTAGATCCTGCAACAAGAGATTATATACTAGATACAATACTTTCTAATTTTTCTGAAGGTGCATCTGTAATAATTTCTACACACTTAATTTCAGATATTGAAAGAATTTTAGATGAAGTAATATTTATAGACAAAGGTAAGATAGTATTAACTTCATCAGCAGATGAATTGAGAAACAAAGAAAATGCATCAATAGATGAAATCTTTAGGAGGTATTTCAAATGTTAGGCAAATTATTAAAATACGATTTGAAATGGGTATATAAACTGGTTGTAATCTTCTATATTTTAGCTTTTATTTTCTCTGGAGTAGGAAGATTACTTGCAGAAGTACAAAACTCAATGCTATTAGATATTGTATCTAAAATATCTATAGGAACTGGTATTTCTATGGCGGTGAGTGCACTTGTAAATTGTCTTATGAGACTATGGGGTGGATTTGTTGTTAGTGTGTATAAAGATGAATCATACTTAACGCATACACTTCCAGTAGAGAAGAAAACAATATTTGCATCAAAGGTTATAGCAGGAATAGTTAGTGTGTTTACAACTACAATTGTAACGATAGGCTGTGTATTTATCTGTTATTATTCTGAAGCAAATATGCAAGCTGTTAAAGCTTTGTTAGAGATTGCAGCAACAACATACAACACAACAGTATTAAACTTTTTATTAGTAGTTTCTTTATTAGTATTTGTGGAAATACTGTTCATACTTTTTATTGGTTTTGTAGGAATAGTAATAGGTCACAGAGCTAATCAAAGAAAAATGGCAAAAAGTATAATAACTAGCTTTGTGTTATATGCGGTATTTCAAGTATTAACTCTAGTAGTTATATTTATTTATGGAGTATTTGATCCTGCTGTTATGAACTTAATTAATACAACAGAACAAATAGATATACTTTCGCTTAAAACTTTAATGTATGTTGCAACGATGGCATATAGCATATATCTAGTTGTGCTGTACACTCTTGGTAAAGCACAGTTAAACAAAGGTGTAAATGTAGAGTAATAAACAAAACAGAAACAAAAAAGAGCACATTGTGCTCTTTTTTGTTTTGCTTTGTATACCTAGAAATATTTAGTAAATAATATATTTAGGTGAAATTATGCAGTTTAGTAAAAAGAAACAAGAAACAAAATCTATGTTAATGGAAAGTTTGCAAAATGATCTTTCTAACTGTTCAGATTTTGTTGTTCAAAAAATAGTAACTGAGCCAAGTGGTTTAGAAATATATAAATTGTACTTTAATATGCTTATTAACATGCAGATTATTGATGAAGAAATATTAAAACCTTTAGCAAATAATTTAGCAAGTGTAAATAACACAACTGACCTACAAAACCTAATTACTGAAGGCAAGATTTATCACATAGATATAAAAGTTACTACAGACAAAGATAAAATTATTGAAGCAATATTAGATGGTTGCTTTGCTTTAGTTTGTGAGGAACAAGGATATATTTTCGATACGCGTAATTACAGTAGAAGAAGTATAGATGAGCCGGCTAACGAAAGTGTTGTAATAGGACCAAGAGAAGGATTTATTGAAGCAAGAACAACAAACATTTCTTTGCTTAGAAGAAGATTACAAAGTCCTAAACTTAAAGTTTTAGATGAAACAATTGGTACTGAAACTAAAACAACAGTATCTGTTTTGTATATGGAAGGCACAGCAAATCAGGAACTTGTAAAAGACGTTGTGGAGAGAATTAAAAGTATAGATATTCCGGCTTTAATATCTATAACAGACTTTGAGGAACATATGGTGGAAAGAAAGTATTCCATATTTCCTCAGTTAATATCTACTGAAAAACCAGATAAGGTTGCAGCAAATATTATTGAAGGAAAGGTTGCAGTTGTAATTGATGGATTCCCGATGGTATATGTAATGCCAGCAGTATTTGCTATGTTTATGCAAGCTCCAGAAGAATACAACATTAACTATTTTGTAAGTTCGTTTATTAGACTAATCCGTTATATATCTACCTTCTTAACTTTAACATTACCTGGACTATACATATCCGTTATAACATTCCATCAGGAGATGTTGCCGACTACACTTGCAAAAAGTATTATAGCTAGTAAACAAGATGTGCCGCTACCTGCTTATCTTGAGATAATAATAATGTTATTCGCATTTGAGATACTGCTTGAAGCGGGGAATAGGATGCCTAAGACTGCAGGTCAAACAGTATCTATAGTTGGTGCATTAATAGTTGGTGAAGCAGCAGTTAATGCTAAATTTGTATCTCCAGCGGTTGTTGTTATTGTTGCAGCATCTGCAATATGTGGTTTTGTAATACCAAGTCCAGATATGGCAAACTCGGTTAGACTTGGAAGAATGTTTTTGGTAGTATGTGCATCAATTGCTGGGCTATATGGAATGTCTTTAGCATTAATTACAGCAATATATTATTTAAGTGGAATGACTTCATTTAAGACATCGTACTTAAAACCTTTTGCAGATAATGGTGGTAAAGCACTTCTTGCGGATACACTAATTAGGACACCGAGTACCAAAAAGAAAGGCAAAATGGTTAGGTGGAAAGTATGAGAGCTAAGATTATATGTATAATTACAACAATACTTTTAATAACAGTTACATTATTTAATACAGAGTTAATACCTTTAAGACGTGAAATTTCAGATATTGAAGTTGTAATGGTAGCAGGGCTAGATAAAACAGAAACAGGTTATGAAATGTCTTACTTAAAAGGTGATGAAATGAAAATGGAAAATAGCAATAGTGGTAAAGAGACACTTAAAGTTATTTCTATAGATGCAGATAACTATAACTTTGATATGCGCCACATACAAACAACAACAGATAAGTATATTACGTCTAGCCATATTCAATATTACTTTATAGGGGAAGAAACAGCTAAAACAGATTTTTATCACGTAATTGATGCAATAGTTAGAGGATACCAAACAAGACTTAATGCAAGAATATATGTGGTAAAAGGTGCGACAGCAAAAGAGTTTTTAGAAAAAGCGGCGTCATCAGATTACAAGTTAGAAGATAAACTTGAACTTATGCAAAACGACTTTTGGGCGCAAAGAGTAAGTATGGATATTGAAGTTTTAGACGTAGTAAAAACCTTGTTTACTAAAGAGGGAATAGGTATGATTCCTTTAATAGAGTTTACAGATTATTTAGGTGCTTTTGATGAAAAAGTAGAAGAATACGATAGCATGCATGGTGGTGAAAGTGTGGATAATATATCTACGGAACATAGCGGAATTGAGGAAACTCACGTGCCATTTAGTTATGCTGGTGTTGGAATAATTAAAGATATGCAAATGGTAGATATGCTAACAGAAAAAGAGACTATGGTCGCCAATTATATATTAAGCAAAAACAATGCATCAGAGATAAGTATAAAAAATAAAGATACATTTGTCTCTTTTGGAATAGACACATTAAATGTAAAAGAAAAGTTTAAGTTTAATAACAAAGATATACTAGAAGAAATAATATTTGAAGTTACATTTGATGCAAACTATGAAGAAGTAAAGGCACTAGAACCAGTCTTTACTCTTACTAAAGTAGAGGAATATGAGAAACAATTAAACGATATTGTAAAAAAACAAGTGGAAGATATACTTAAATTAGAATTAGAAAAAAGCATGGATTTTTTAGCGCTTAAAGGGAAATTAGAGTTCAAGCATCCATATAAGTATAAGAAGAATGAGAATAATTTTATGGATATACTTAAGAATTGCAAAATAACAGTTGAGGCAAAGGGTAAAATAGAAGCAACATATGATGTGGTTGAAAGCAATTACAAACAAAAGGGGTGGAGCAAATGATATATTACATATTAGTGCTTACAGCAGGAATATTAATAGATGTAAAAGATTTGAAACAGTCTAATAATAAAAGTGATTTAATCTTTTACATATTGTTAACAATACTAGCTTTAGGTTTAGGTATATATTATTATTTAGATCCAACAAGACAAGGTATTTCAGAATATGTTATTAGACTGCTTCATATGGAAGGGGTGTAGATATGAGTAAAGATAAAATATCTATGTTTCAAGTAACAGCAATGTTTATGCTTCTAGTTATAGCTCCAATTGTTAGAGGATTTCCTGTAAGAGCTGCAGGAATAGGTGGTAAAGCTGCTTGGGTTTCAGCAATAGTTAGTATAATTCCAAACATATTAATTGTGCTTATAGTACATAGTTTAATGAATAATGTAAAAAGGAAAGATGGAAAAATATTAGAAAGTTTAACAGATGTATTTGATGCCGTATTTGGTAAAGTTATAGGCTCAATACTTGCAGTAGTATATGTAGCTTGGCTAGTATTTTGGGCGGCAATAGAATTAAGACTTGTTGCAGAAAGATTAACTTCAACAATGTTAATATATACTCCATATAGATTTTTCTTAATTACAATGCTAATAGTAATATTCTTCTTTGTAAGGGGAAATATAAAAAGCTATGGTAGATTTGCAGAAGTAATGTTAGAACTATTTGGACTGGTTTTAATATTCATTTGTTTTACTGTACTACCAAATATAGAGATAAAAAACTTATGGCCAGTTACAACTAGTGATACTAAAAATATACTTTTAGCAAGTACACAAAGTACAGGACTTTTTAGTATATTTACATTTTCAATGTTTATTGGAAACAAGATAGAAGATAAAGGCAAAATTAAAAAATATGGTATAGGTGCAGCGATAGCAACAGGTATAGTCGGAGCAATTGGAACTGCAATAACAATAGGAATATTTAGCCCAGAAGTAGTATCTTCTTTATCTCAACCGTTCTTTATGGCACTTAAAGTAATAAACGTATTTGGAGTGTTAGAAAGAATAGAAGCAATATTTATAACATTTTGGATAGTAGCAGACTTTATGGCTGTATCTTACTGTATACTAATGGCAACAAATATTTGTAAGATAAAATGTAAGTTAAGTAATAGAAGAATAACAGTAACGCCAATAATGTTAATACTATATATTCTTTCAATTATGATAGCAAATAGTTATTTCTCGCTTCAGTTAGTAGCAGCAGATATATGTTTAACATTACATCTTGTATTCGGTTTGGCAATACCATTTGTTACATACATAGTAGCTAAAGGAAGAAATATGATAACAAAGACAAGTAGTGAAGTATAAGACACTACTTGTCTTTGCTTTATGTTGTGATATAATAAAACATAAATAATTCGCGTAAAAAACAAAGTGTTTTATAGAAGAATACGGAGGAGAAAAATGAAGAAAAATAGTGAAAATAAAAAGCAAATTTCTGGAGAAAAGAACCATGTAAATAGCAAATTTGAAGAAGTAAAGGATTTTGCCAAAAGCAAGTTGGCACCAACACTTAAAAAAACAGCGATAGAAACTAAGGATTCTATTGTTAAAGTTTCTAACAAAGTTGCTGATAAAGTAAAAACAAGCATAACTGAAAAGCAAATATTAGAAATATTGGATTCGCTATATGTTAAATCTATTAATGGTATACCAAAAGTAAGTTTGCCGGTGGATGATTTAGTAGCTGATTATATGAAAAAGAGTTCCAATGTTGAAGCTGCGGCTAAATCTTTAATTAATAATTCTATTGTAAAGTGTGGAACATCTGGATTTATAACTGGTTTTGGAGGATTTGCTACGATGATAGCTACATTACCGGCTAATATAACAAGTGTAATGTATGTTCAAGTTAGAATGTGCTGTGCTATTGCTAAAATGGGCGGATATGATATACATTCTGATCAAGTGCAGACAATGATATATGCATGCTTAACAGGTTCGGCTGTGAGTGATGTGTTAAAACAAGCGGGCATTAAATTTGGAACAAAGTTTGGTACAGCTATGGTTAAGAAAATACCAGGAAAAACATTAACCGCGATAAATCAAAAAGTTGGTTTTAGATTTGTTACAAAATTTGGACAAACAGGAGTTGTAAATTTAGGCAAAGTAGTTCCTGTTTTAGGAGCTGTTATTGGTGGCGGAATAGATGTTGCTAGTACTCGTATAATAGGGTATAATGCGTATAAGATATTTATAAAAGGTGAAATGCCTATAAAAGAGGAAGCTGAAAAAGAAGTTTGTATAGACGGAAGTGAGTTGGATATTAAAATTGAAGATATAGATACGCAAACATTAGATGAAGCAATAAGAAATAATGTGACAATAAAAGAGTAGACAATAAAAAATAACTACTGATATCTTATCGGTAGTTATTTTTATTATGAGTATATATTAGACTCATCCACTATTTTATCTATTTCGGTTATTAATAAATCTACATAGTTAAGAATGCTATAATAAATTAGAATATCTTCCTTATGTAATTTTCTTTCTGTTTCTTTAAAATTATTTTGATATATATTTTCAAGCTCTGTGTATATTGGCTCAAATTTATTTGGATCTTGTTTTCTTCTTAATTTGGTTTTTGTATACATATTTAACCTCCATATTTTAATAATACAACTGTATCATTAAAATTAAAGCATGTAAAGAAAATTAACTAGTTCATTTTAATATAGATTCCTTGTCTTTTGCGTAGGATATAGTATAATTTACTCTAGAGAAAGATAAAGAATGGAGAATATATGTTACTGTATAGAGATTTAGGTGGAATAAAAAATAAAGAGGGAAAGACAATAAAAAAAGGTATAATTGTACGTGGAAAAAGTCTATATAAAATAAAGAAAGAAGATATAGAACAAATAAAATCATATAACTTAGCTAAAGTAATAGATTTAAGAACTGCAGTCGAAGCGGACGAAAAACCAAATAAAATAATAGATGGTATAAAATATTTGCATATGCCAATATTCAAAGAAAAGACAGCTGGAATAACTCATGAAAAAGAAGAAAATAAATTAAAAATGTTAAAGAATATGGTTAGTATAGAGAATCTATATAAGCTAATGGTTACAGATAAATATTCAATAGAACAACTAAAGAATATAATTCACGAGATAATTAATTCAGACACATATCCAGTGCTATTTCATTGCACAGCAGGAAAAGATAGAACTGGTGTAGTGGCAATGTTGTTATTAAACATCTTAGATGTAGATGAAAAAACAATAATGAGCAACTATTTAGAAATAAACAAAAAGCATAAACCTAAAGCAAATTTATTTTATGTATTAATTAATGTTCTTATGTGGAACAAAGAGTTAGCTAAAAAAGCTAGAAGCTATTATATGGTACATGAATCATATTTAGAGACAGCAATAGAAGCAATAAAAGAAACATACGGAACAATGGAAAATTATATAAAAGAAGCGCTAGGTGTTACAGATGAAATGAAACAAGCATTTAAGAATAAGGTGTTAGCATAGTAAATAGAAATTAATATATAAATAATAAGTATAGAGTTTAATATTGGAGAGATAAATGATGGAAAATAAAAGTAAAATTTTAATTATAATTGCTGCTTTTACATTTTTAGTAGGAATTTGCGCTGAAGATGTAGCAACATGCTCTATTTGCCTCACAATTGCATTTATAATTGCCTTTTTATCACTAAAGAAGCATCTTGAGATAAAAGCTGAGCAAGTTTATAAAGAAAAATGTGATTCTAAAATGAAAAGTATAGAGGATTTACAAAAGGAATTTGATTTATTAAAATTAGAGTATGAAAAATTAAATACATTAAAAAATACGAATTTTGATGAAGAATTTTTGAAGAAGAACAAGGAGTTTGATGTTCTATTTTCACAAACTGAAGAATTAAGAAATATTTTTAATGAGTATAATGTAAAGTATGATGAGTTAAAAAAAGATGTGGATGAAAAGCAGGCAGATTTAGTCAATCTTGAAAATGATAAAAAGAAAATAAAAGACGAATGTGAAATGCTAAAATCTGAAAAAGCAGTACTACTTAATAAAAAGAACGATGTAGAACACGAGATAGATTGTTTAAATGAAAAAATTGCAATGTTATTACCAAAAGTTCCTAAAATATATGAAGTGAGCTTGGAAACTATTGATAATATGGATGGTTTCGCTTTTGAGTTCTTTATTAAAGAATTATTGGATAAAATTAGTTATAAAAATGTTACTGTTACAAATGGTAGTGGTGATTTCGGAATAGATGTCATTGCGGAAAAAGATGGTATTAAGTATGGATTTCAATGTAAGTTATATAGCGATAAAGTAGGGAATAGTGCTGTGCAAGAAGCATATGCTGGAAAAATGCATTATGGATGTAACACTGCTATAGTAATTACAAATAATTATTTTACAAATGCAGCAATATCTCAAGCTGAAGAAACAGGAGTTGTATTGTGGGATAGAGATATGCTTGTTAATATGATGAAAGAAGCAAAAATAAATTCTAGATTTTCTAACTAAAAATATATGAAGTTTTAAAGACTTGCAGTTTGCAGGTCTTTTTTTAGATTATAGAATATTTAAACACCAAATTATGTCAAACTAGTTAACAAATAGCCTTAAATATGGTATAATTAAAGATAGGTGACTTTAATGAAAAAGAATATAGTTATACTAACTATCCTTGTTATATGGGTAATCGTAGTATTAGTTATAGCAAGTATGGTAGAAACTAAGAGAGATGAAAAATTAAATATTACAACATCATTTTATCCAATGTATGTTGCTACTTTAAATATAACTGATGGAGTAGAAGATGTAGAAGTTACAAATCTAACAAAAGGAACAACTTCTTGTCTTCATGAGTACTCTTTAACTACAGAAGAGATGGTATCTTTAGTAGACAGTGATGCTCTAGTTATAAACGGAGCAGGAATGGAAGGATTTCTTTCAAATGTTATTTCTAATTATTCTAATTTAGAAATAATAGATTCTTCTAAAGGAATAGAGTTAATGGAAATGGAATGCCGTCATAATCACAATCACGAAGGAGAAGAGAAAGAACATAACTCACATATATTTGTAAGTATAGAAAACTATATTAAACAAATAGAAAACATTACAGAAGGATTAGTTAAGATAGATAATAATAATGCAGAAAAGTATCTAAATAATTCTAGAGAATATATTAAAGAACTTGAAGAATTAAAAAAAGAAATAGAAAATACAATTAAATTTTTATCTAACAAAAACATAGTAACATTCCATGAGTCTTTTGATTACTTTGCCAAAGAATTTGGCTTAAATGTAGTAACTAAAATAGAGAAAGAGCATGGAGAAGCAGCTAGTGCTAGTGAAATAGTACATATAGTAAAAGAAATAAAAGAACATAATGTGAAATGTATATTTGTTGAGACTGGATATAATGCAAGCATTGCAAATACAATTGCAAAAGAAGCAAATGTTAAAGTATATGAGCTAAATCCAGTAATATCAGGTAATAATAATAAAGATGAATATATAAAAATAATGAGAGCTAACTTAGAAGTTATTAAAGAAGCTTTGAAGTAGGAGGGAATACGTTGGAAAGAAACGATTGTAAACATTGCTGTACAAAAGTAGATAAGCTAACTGTAAAAATAGAAGACACTACAATATTAGATGAAATATCTATGCATATGCATTGTAATGAAACAACAATGCTTGTAGGTAAAAACGGTGCAGGCAAATCTACATTAGTTAGAGCGATTCTAAATGAAGTGCCATACGAAGGAAGCATTAGCTTTTCTAGTAAACACAACAATAGTACAAAATTAACAATAGGTTATGTACCACAAAAAATAGAAATAGAAGCATCACCAATGAGTGTTTATGATTTTATAGCAAGCGTAACAGGGCGTGGTCCAGTCTGCTTCTATAAATCTAAGAAACAATATGTAAAGATACTTGAACACCTAAAGGAATTTGGTGCAGAAAAATTAATAGACAAAAGAATGTGTGACTTATCTGGTGGACAAGTCCAAAGAGTATTAATAGCAGCAGCTACAATGCCTTATCCAGAACTATTAATAATGGATGAGCCTGTGTCTGGTATAGATGCTAGTGGTAAACAAGATTTCTATAAATTAATTGATGAAATTAAGAACACAAAAGATATTGCAATATTAATAATTTCTCATGATTTTGAATATGTAAGACAATATGCAGATAAAGTAGTGCTAATAAACAAGAAAGTATTAAAATCTGGAACGCCAGAACAAGTACTAACAAGTTCTGAATTTAAGAATGAATTTGGAATGGAGGTAGTATAGTATGGAAATGATATATAACATAATAGAATTTATATTACCTTTTAGCTTTATGGAATACGATTTTATGAAGAATGCATTACTTGCAATATTCATAATTTCACCGCTATTTGGATTAGTTGGAAGTATGATAGTAAACAACAAAATGTCATTCTTCTCAGACGCGTTAGGGCATTCTGCTTTAACAGGAATAGCACTTGGTGCGATACTTGGAATAAGTAATTATTCCTTATCTATGGTAATATTTGCAGTAATATTTGCAATACTACTAAATTATATAAAGAACAAAAAAACAGCATCAACAGATACAATAATTAGTGTATTTTCATCTGTATCTATTGCGTTAGGACTAGTTCTTTTATCTAAATATGGCGGAATAAATAAATATTCTCAGTACTTAGTAGGAGATATATTAAGTGTAACTCTAAGCGAAATATTAATGCTGTTAATAATGTTAATAATTACAGTACTAATTTGGTGTAAATTATCCAACAAGTTAATAACAATAAGTACAGATGTATCTTTAGCTAGAGCTAAAGGAATAAAAGTACAAGTTATTGAAAATATATTTGGAGTACTTATTGCGGTGCTTGTAATGCTTACTATAAAATGGGTGGGTATCCTTTTAATAAACGCACTTCTTATATTACCAGCCGCAGCAGCAAGAAATATATCAGGGAATATGAGAGAATATACAATATATTCAATAATATTCTCATTAGTAGCTGGATTTACAGGATTAATTCTTTCATATGTATTTGCAGTAGCAACAGGTCCAACCATAGTAGTTATATCTGGAATAATGTATGCTATTACATTTATATTTAGAAAGAGATAATTTAAATAAAGTAAAACCGTGTAGGAAATATCCTACACGGTTTCTTAATGTGTTTTTTATTAAGTTTTAGTTTAACAATATTGTATTAACAATGTTTAACCGTTAACCGCTTTAGCAAAAAGCTTAAGCAGAGAGGTTATAGCGAGTCTGTTGTAAGGAGCAAGCTCTTGTTTGGATGCTGTCCAACTTCTGAAGGCTTCCTTAAGGCCATCTTTTACGACATCTTCTGTAAGTTCAGAGTTTGTCTTCATAACTTCAGCGATGATGTTTTCGTAAGTGATTCGCTTAATAGAAGTAGAAGCAAGGAATGCTTCGTTAATAAGCGGATTATCTGTAGGCATACCGATTGCTTCAAGGAAGGTACGAGTATTACCTAAAATAGAACCGCCTACTTCAATTTGCTTTAGCGCATCTCCAACAACCACAAGAATAACATCTTCTGCTGTTTGTCCTTTGGGAAGGGTAGATGAAACAACTTCAGAAGGAGTAGTTGTGGGATTGCTGGTTTCTGCTACCAATGAGGGTTCTTCAGTAAGAATGGGTTCGCTTGCTTCGGGCTCATCTTCAAAAATCATTTCGGGATCGGTGTCTTCAATATCTTCAAAGAGATGTTCGAAGTTTGCGCTGTAGTCTCTTGCTTTTGGAAGCAGTGTAACCAAATCGTACAAGAAATTAGGCTTTGCTTTTCCTACCACTGTCTGAAGTCTTTCTGCGCGCAGGTAGCGACCTTTATCCAGAAGAGCGGTGCCGCCGTAGTATTGCTCGTAGTAGTAATCTACATCGACATCTCTGTGGAAGGTAATGTATACCTTTGCATCAATATCTTCGGTAGCTTTAGTGATAGGAACAATGTATACCATTTTGTCTGCGGTGATATCAAGGACGATGCCAAGAACATGGCTGCCGTTGATTTCGCGCGGAAGATGAGTGCCGAAGTAACAGTCTACAACATCACCAACAGAGAATTCGATGATATTGGGGTCGGTGTACTTAAGACTCATCTCGCGAATCGCTGTCCAAATGTGGTTTACGATTTCTTTTTCGTTTCCGCATTGCTTATACATTGCCCAATAAGCTGTTCTAAGAAGCTTGTTCATAGCAGCTTCGATTGCAGGGTTCTGGAATTCGATTTTCTTAACGATAAGATCGTCTTCGCTCTGAGGACCGACTACCTTTTGCTCGGGCGGGAATACTTCTATAGAAACAACTTCGCGTTCACCGCTTTCTTCGCCTTGGAGTTCTTCGGTAGGAACTTCGCATCCTTCAGGGTGCTCTTCGGAAAATTCTGTGACAGAAACTACCTCGCGGTTGTCGCTAGGCTCCGTAGTTCCTTCAGGCGGAAATTCCACAATAGAAAGAACAGTATCTTCTTCGGGGAATTCTTCATCTACAAGGTTGTCTACTTCTACACCCAAGAGTACATAGTACTCATTGATGAGATCAATAACAGGATCAATGAGATCGTCATGGACGTTCTCAACGGTGACATAACCGTTTTCTACATCAAGATAAAGCTTGCACTTTATCTTAGTAACCGCTTTAAGGAGCGGAGATATGTTTCCATCTTTGGGGCCGTTTACTTTAAATGTGAGTCTATTCATTAACTAATTCTCCTTTGGTCTTTATTAAGTTGTTGATTAAGCGAATAAAATCGCTAGTGGGAGCTTTTTTCATCTTAAAGTTTTCCTTAACTCTTGCAACAATAAGCCTTTGGATTTCAGAAGGAACTGTTTCAGGATGAATCTTGTTTACAAGATTTGAAAGAGTTTCCAAATTGTAATACTGACATCTAAGACTTGCAAAAATTGCATCGTTTAAGAATTCTACACCACGTCTTGTAGCATCAAATCCGAAAATCTCAAGCAGAATCTTCACCTTATCCTTATCTGACATAGTATCACTTGCGATGTTATATATATCTTGCATATTTGCAAACTTTAACAGCTCGCGTTGAACTTCATTCAGTTCTTCGATGCTCTGTCTTACAGGTACAGGTTTGGGTGGTTCTGTCTTAATTTTAGAAATTTGCTTTTCTCTAGGATCGTAATCCTGATCTTTCCTAAAAGTACTCTTTTTCTTCTTTTTAGGAGTGGGTGCAGGGGTCGCGATTTTAACCTTAGGTGCTGTAACTTGTTTTGTAGATTGAGTAGTCGGACTTTTAGCTGGTACATTAACAGGTTGCTTGCTTGTAATGGCAGGTCTCGTTTCCTTAACAGGTGTAACGATTTTGACTTCATCTTCTTTTTCCTCTGTTGTGAGACTTAAAGAAGTACAGATGAAGCTTGAAAGCTCATCCATAAAAGAATCTGTCATTGTACCTAAATACTGCATAAAGCGGGTTTTGTCTACTGTCTGAATTTGTTCTGCAAGAGCAGTACTATATCCAGAAGAAAGACCATTGATAGCTTTAGGATAATCCACCATATTTTCTTCCGTAAATTTGAAAGTATAATGGGTGGGAAGATACTTAGGCTTATACCTTGTAGTAAAAGGAATTACAATTGTGGTAGGAGAGTATTTATTTCCTTTATCGTTTTGGATGACAATAACAGGTCTAACACCTCCTTGCTCGGAACCGATTGCATCACCTAAATCGCAACGATATATTTGACCTCGTTTTACAAGTCTAGGTTTATGCGGCTTTTCTGACATAGTAATTTCTTCAACTACGGGTTCTGCAGATTGTTCTTCAATTTCAGGTTCGATACAGATGGTTTCTGAAGTTGCTTCTTGAACAGGGACTTTTTCTTCATCCTTTTTAGCTTGAATAGAAGTATCTGAAGCATGAATGTTGTGGTGTGCTTTTGCAATAAACATTGGTGTGGGATTTGTTTTGTTATACGAGTAATTAATAAAGTTTGTTTTACTAGTATAATTCTGTACACCAACAACAGTTACCATACTAGCAAGTGAGTCTAAAAGTTCGTCGGGTAATGTGCCATCGAGGTAAATGGTATCGTTATCAATCTTTGCTTTAATTTTGTATTTTACCAGCAATTTCGTGACTTCGCATACATTTACATCTTTAGAAAGTAATAGTAACAAAATCTGTTCCTCCATGAGTTTATTTGTTTTAGCGCGATTTCTTTTCTGCTACAACATAATTTTTTCTCCTTTTAATAATATATTTTTTGCCGTCTAACATAGTAAGTTAGACCAAAGACAAAATTGCTCATACATTATACCACAAAGTTATGTAAAATACAATAAAAACGCATACTTTACAGTATGCGTTAAAATCTCATATTATATATTTGATTATTTTATTATTAATTTAATAAATACTTTTTTACCTTTTTTAAGGACAACATAGCCTTTTTCAAAGTCTGCTAAGTTTAATTTCTTAAATACATCTGTAACTTTTTCATCATCTAAAGAAACACCGCCACCAGTTATTAATGTTTTACCTTCACCTTTAGATTTAGCAACGTTTGCAGCAACCATAACATCTAATAATCCTATAGTGCCATCTACAAATGAATCTTTTGCTAATTCTACAGTTGGCATATTATCTGCGTTTTGTCTGTTTTCAAATAATTCTTCAGCAGTTTGTTTAGCTTTAAGAGCTTCTTCTTCACCGTGAATTAATTTAGTTATTTCAAATGCAGCTATTTTCTTAGCTTCGTTAATGTGTTCATCTTTTAAGCTAGATAGTCTGTTAACTTCATCCATTGGAAGGTAAGTTAAAGATCTAAGTACTTGGTTAACTGATGCATCTTCAATGTTTCTCCAGTATTGGTAGAACTCGTATGGAGTAGTCTTTTCTGGATCTAACCATAAAGCACCTTTAACTGTTTTACCCATCTTAGTACCATCTGAGTTAAGAAGTAGTGGGCAAGTTACACAGAAGCTTCCGCTTTTATGTATCTTTCTAATTAAGTCTACACCTGCTAGCATATTTGACCATTGGTCATCGCCACCAATTTGTACTCTACAATTTTCTGTTTCAAATAACTTTAAGAAATCGTAACTTTGCATTAACATATAGTTAAGTTCAAAGAATGTAAGACCTTTTTCCATTCTCATCTTGAAACATTCGGCATCAAGCATTCTATTTACATTGAAATGAACTCCATAAGTACGAATGAAATCCATGTAGTTTAGATTTAATATCCAGTCAGCATTGTTAACTATTATAGCGGCATTTTCACCTTCGAAAGAAACAAATTTGCTAACTTGTTTTTTAATTTTCTCCACATTGTTATCTATGTCTTCTTTTGTTAACATTTTTCTCATATCAGACTTACCAGATGGGTCTCCTATTAAAGCAGTACCACCACCCATTAAAAGTATTGGTCTATGACCATGCTTTTGGAAGTATGACATAATCATTAAAGGCATAAAGTGACCAATGTGAATACTGTCAGCAGTTGGATCGATGCCTAGATATACTGAAAACTTCTCCTCCTTTGCTAATTTTTCAAATTCATCCTCGAAAGCTATTTGCTTTATAAGGTCACGAGATTTTAATTCTTCGTAAACTGTATTCAAATGTATCACTCCTTTCATATAATTGTACATGTCTGTAACAATTTACCTAATGAGTATATCACATTTTGCTTTTTTTTCAACGATTTAATTGAAAAATGCCCATATAAATGATAATATATACGAAGTTAGGGGAGGGATAATCTTGAAAAGATTTAAACCAACATACAAAATAGATAAAGTTTCAAACATACCTTTTGTTTTGCTTGAAAGAGATAATATTAAAGGAATTATGTTTGATGTAGATAATACGCTTACTACACTAGGTAAAGGCATAACTGAAGATAATAGAAAGTGGATAGAAGAAGCAAAAAAACTAGGATACAAAATTTGTCTTGTAAGTAACACATTAAATGTTAAGAAAGTAAAGAAAATAATGACAGATTTAGATATCTATGGATTATATTTTGCTAGAAAGCCAAGTACAAAAGCTATGGCTATGGCATTAAACATAATGGATGTAAAGAAAGAAGAAGCGGTTTTAGTTGGTGACCAATTATTTACCGATGTCTTAGGTGCAAATAGATTTGGAATAAAATCTATACTTGTAAATCCATTAAGTAAAAAAGAAGGAATATATACATCAATTAAAAGACCATTTGAAAGAATGGTAATGAAGAAACTTGAAAAGGAGAGTGCAAATGATTAACTATATCATAGCAACGATACTAGCGCTAATACTTGGACAAGTAACGGCGCATTTTATTTATAGACTACCAGAAATAGTAGTAGATGAAGATGAACTAAAAAAAGCAATACCAACACTTAAAACGGGATTTAAGTTAGATTATAAATATTCAATATTATTTGTAATATTGTTTAACTTAGTTGTGTATTTTGTGGATACAACATTCTTAAAATATCTATATATGTTTACAATTTCTATGATGACGGTAGCAATGGTAATAGACTTTAAGATGCAACTAATACCAGACACAGTGCAAGTACTACTTTTTGTGTTTGGAATAATTGCTACGGCAGTAGATTATACAAATTGGTTAGGACATTTAATAGGATTTGTATTAGGTGGAGGAATTTATCTTTTAATTGCAGGATTTTCTATTCTTGTATTTAGAAAAGAAGGAATGGGAATGGGAGATGTTAAACTTATGGCATGCCTAGGTTTAATATTTGGAATAAAAGCACTTCCAACAGGATTTCTAGACTTCTTCGCAAAAGCAGATATAATCTTTACAATTACAATACTTGCTTTCTTTATGGCAGCTATTGTAGCAATATTATTAATAGTATTAAAAAAGACAGAACATACATCATATATGGCATTTGGACCATATATAGTAATTGGAACAATACTTGTAATGTTATTTGGAACTGAACCATTCTTAAATGCATATCTAAATGTTTGTACAGGACTTTCAGATATTCTTGTGGGATGGATGTTTAAGTAATAACAAATAACAGAAAAAAGATAAACAAAACATATTAAAGAGGGATATATAATGAACGAAAGATACTTAAAATTTGCTTTAGAAATAGCAGAAAAAGCAAAAGAAATAATGCTTGGATATTATGGATATAATATAGATTCAGAATATAAAGCAGATCAAACAATAGTAACAAAAGCAGATAACGAAATAAACCATTATTTAATAGAAAGAGTAAAAGAAGAATTTCCAACTCACTCGGTAGATGGTGAAGAAGAAAAGATGGGAAAGAGCAACTATGTTTGGGTATGCGACCCTGTAGATGGAACAGCTATGTATGCTAGACATATACCAGTAGCAGTCTTTTCGTTAGCACTTGTAGTAGACGGAAAACCAATAGTTGGAGTAATATGTGACCCATTTAACAATAGAACATATTATGCAATAAAGAATAAAGGGGCATATGTAAACGGAAATAGAATACATGTAAACGATGTAACTCTAGAAGATAAAAGATGTATAGGTCACTATGATATGTGGAAACTAGCAAAGTATGATATCTATGATTGTATGAGAGAATTAAGTAAGAAAACATATTATACAAGTATAGGTAGTGTGGCTAGAGCTTGTACTTGTGTTGCAAATGGAGAGTATTCTGTAGTAATATTCCCTGGAAGCAAAGGAAAACACTGTGATGTTGCTGCAGCTAAAGTAATAGTTGAAGAAGCAGGCGGTAAGTTTACAGATTTATTTGGTGAAGACCAAAGATATGATGAGGATATAAACGGGGTTGTTGCAACTAATGGTATAGTACACGATGAAGTAATAAAAGTATTAAAAGAAAAAGTAAGGGGTATGGAGGAATAATATGAAATTTGGACCAGCAGGAAATGATGATGCATTCTATAATGCAGGATATAAAAACTCAGAAGAAATGCCAAAATATTTAGCAGAAATGGGACTTGATGCATATGAGTATCAATGTTCAAGGGGCGTTAGAATATCTGATGAGAAAGCAGCAAAATTAAAAGAAGCAGCAGAGAAATATAACATTTCTTTAAGCGTTCACTCGCCATATTATATTTCGCTTTCTACTCAAGAAGAAGCAAAGAAGATATCTACAATAAAATATATAACAGATTCTATGGCAGCTGCTAAGAAGATGGGAGCAACTAAAGTTGTAGTTCATGCAGGAGCACTTCTAGGATTAGAAAGGGAATATGCAGTAGATAGTGCATGTGCACTTCTTAAAAGAGCGTTAGAAGAAGCAGATAAACTAGGACTTGGAGATATAACAATATGCCCAGAAACAATGGGTAAGATAAATCAACTAGGGGATAGCAAAGAAATAATAAAAATGTGTAAAGTGGATGAAAGATTAGTTCCAACAATAGACTTTGGACATCTATACTGTAGACATATTGGAGCACTTAGAACAGAAGAAGATTTTACTAATGAACTTCAAATGTACATAGATGAACTAGGATATGAAAGAATGAAACATTTCCATAGTCACTTTAGTAAAATGGAATACACTGAAAACGGTGGAGAAAAACAACACGTAACATTTGCAGATGAAGGTTTTGGACCAGACTACAAAGCGGTAATAAATGCAATAAAGAAACTTAAACTAGAACCAACAATAATCTGTGAATCTGCAGGAACACAAAGCTTAGATGCAAAAGAAATGAAAGATTATGCGGAGAGTATATAAGATATAAATAACCAACCAACTTATTTAATAAATAGGTTGGTTGGTTTTGTTCTATTATTTACCTAATGAGTTAAGTAATTCTGTAAACTCATCATAATAATTTGCGCCTAAGGAATAGAATTTTCTTTTTCTTGGAGTTTTACCAGCGATTCTAAAATCTCCAGGAGAAATGCTTACCCTTAATATATTACCGCTATTGGAATAGAACTTTATAGTATATACAGAATTTGTAACTAGTGCATATACTGAATTTATTCTATAACCAGATATAGGATTTATCCAGTTACATATTGTAGCAATATCATCTTTGACTTCAATGACTATAGTATCCATATCTTTGTGTGAAACTTCAATTTTTGTTATATCTTCCTTAAATATTTTGTTATCTCCTATCGTTGTTAAAATAGGACTCTTGTAATGCGGATTTTTTACAACGGAAAATTGTAAGAAAAACAATATAAAGCCTAATGTTAATATACCCGTAATAATTAGCATTGTAATATTAAATTTTTTCCATGTTTTTTCTTTATTCATTTGTACCTCCAAATATATTTAATATCTATAATATTAATATATAATAGCTATTTCTTCTTTTTCTCTACGCTAAATCCAAACTTACCAAGTTCTTCTCCAAGACTGTAGTAATGCCCGTGAGAATATGCTAAAAGGTTACAAGCACGCATATCAAAACGACCTGTTTCATCTAGATATTTCTCATCTACATTTACAGCAAGTATTTCTGCCATAAACATATCGTGTGTACCTAGTTCTTTTATTTCTCTAACTCTACATTCAATAGATATTGGACATTCTTTTATCATTGGTACACTTGTTTCTGTTCCTTGCTCTTTAGTAAAGTTACATTCGTTAAATTTATCTACTAACTTACCAGATTTAACACCACAGTAGTCTACTTGCTTTGCAAGGTCTGCGCTTGCTAAGTTAATTACAAATTCTCCGCTTTCTTTAATAATATCGTATGAATGTCTTTCTTTACGTATAGATACATATGTCATAGCAGGATCTGTACATATTATTCCAGTCCATGCAATAGTTAATATATTACTTTTATCCATTGTACCACAAGATACTAAAACTGGTGGTAAGGGATATACCATTGTTCCTGGTTTCCATTTTAATTTGCTCATAAAACACCTCGTAAATTTATTCTTGTTTAAGTATACCACAAATATTTAATATTGTATACTAAAGATTATCTGGAGCTTTTACATATGTATTTGGTGGAGCGGTAATCTTTTTAATTGTATCTACCTTTATTACAGGCATATCTCCCATATAATAGCCTTTTGTTATTACACCTGTAATTTCTATCCATTCGCCTTGGACAATGTCTAAATCTCCGTTATATTCGCAAAGAAATCCTACTACTTTATCTTCACCATCTAACATCATATTTCTTCCACACACAAAGTTATTTTGTTTGAAATCATAAAGAGTAAATACAAAGCCGGAACATTTAATTGTTTTACCAACGCATCCGTCTATATTATTATGTGCTTGCTTTAGAATTGTGGTAAAGTTCTCTTCATTTAGATCGTAATCATAAGTTTGTGATGGAAGAGAAGTCGTGCTTTTAGAGTTAGTTATTTCTAATACTAAAGCTATAGCAATCGCTATTACCAAACATATTATTAATATTTTCTTTGGATTTAATTTTATATTCTTAATATACATAGTTCACCTCTTAATATATTACATAGTATTCTGGTATTTCTAATTTATGCAAGTTGAGATGCTATTAAAGGAAAAGGACCCCAACAAAATTGGGGTCCTTAAATTAATCTTCATCGAATACAACTTCAAGAAATTTGTTGTATTTTTCTTCTTCGGTAAACTCGACGTCACCTTCGAACATAAGGCAAGCTCTGAACTCTGCGTACTTGTTTCTTACGTCTACGGTATCCATGTCGATAAGGATGATTTCGGGAATGAAATCGCAGTCCATGGTAAGGTTATAGGGGAATTCTCCGCCTTCACCTCTGAAATAATACGGGTTGATGTGCCAATCGGTCTGCTCGGGGGTCTCGTCATCTTCGCAGGTTTCGACAATAAATTTGATGCAAAGAATGGAAGTGTCCGTAAAATCCGGACGGATTCCTTCATCTGTGAATTTCAACATCTCGTCGTAGGAAGATTCGGTTACTACCCGTTCAAAACCTTCTCTGGCAACTACTTTTTTTACTACGTCATACATAGAATAGGTTCTCCTATAAATAATTATTTTGAGGGATAAATATCCTACAATGCACATATTATATCAAAAAAGGGGAGAATAGTCAACATAACAAATAAAAATCCCTAATCGTAATTAGGGACTTTTATTTGTTAGTTAGAATGTCGGTTGCTATACGCTTTGATTGTTTTGCCATAGATTTTCCAAAATTCCTCGAGCTTTTCTTCATCTGTTTTATGAGTGCTACTGTTAATAAGGAGCGTCTCGTTGAAGGCAAGATACTTGTTTTTGATATACACGGTCGGAACTTGGATAAGAAGAATTTCGGGAATGAACTCTTCATCCATTCTGCAATTTGATGCAAATTCAGCTCCAGAACCTTTGTAATGATATGGATTGATATACCAATCTGTATACTCGGGTTCATCATCGTCTTCTCCCATACAAAGCATGAATTTGATACACAGGATTTCCGGGTCCATAAAATCTGGGCGAATTTCTTCTTCTGTGAATTTCAACATCTCGTCGTAAGAAGAGTCGGTAACTATCCGTTCATCTTCTTTTGCGACTATTTTCTTTACAACATAGTCTAACATCTTAGTTTCTCCTTAAAAATTATTTTGAGGTACTACGTACTACAATGGCTATATTATATCAAAGATATGGAATATAGTCAACAAAAGAAAAGCACCCCGAAATTACTCGGGGTGTGTTAGTTAATTTGAAGTGCTAAGAAATTGGATTAATCGATGTCTTTTAACTTTCTTAAGAAAAGTTCAAGTCTTTCGTGGTCTGTCATGCCATTTAAACCTTCAATAAGCAGAGTGGTGTGGAACGCCTCATATTTTTTGAAGATGTCTACCTTTTCTTTGTGGATAAGCAAAAGTTCTGGGATAAATGAGGAATCCATTCTCGGGCCATAGGCAGATGAACATCTGAAATGTTCGTTTTCACAGTAGTACGGGTTAACGTACCAAACGCTTTCTTCGGGTTCGTCATCATCTTCGCAAACGCAGTATAAGAATTTTACTGCGAGAACAGTTGTATCGTTAAAGCAAGGCCGAATGCCCTCTACTATAAACCGATGCATTTCTTCTTGGTCAGATTGAACCACTTCTCTTTCGCCATCGTAAGCGATGACTTTTTTAATTAAGTACTCATTCATTGCTAATACACTCCTTTTAAATTATTTTTTGGTGCTATGGTACTAATTTCTGCAAACATTATATCATTCGAAAGGATTAAAGTCAACATAAAACTATAACTCGTGGGATATTGCGGATATTTAGGCACTTTGCTTTAAAAATTAATATTCCTGTGATATAATAAGGCCACTGTTTGAAAGATGAGATAAGAGGAGAATAAAATGGGAATAATTAAGAAGATATTTGGTTCATACAGCGAGAAAGAAATTAAAAGAATAATGCCACTAGTAGATAAAATAGAAGCATTAGAAGAAGATTACAAAAAACTTTCAGATGATGAACTTACAGGAAAAACAGAAGAATTTAAGAAAAGATTAGATGATGGTGAAACATTAGAAGATATATTACCAGAAGCTTTTGCTACTGTTAGGGAAGCTTCAAGTAGAGTTTTAGGTATGAGACACTTTAAGGTGCAATTAATAGGTGGAATAATTCTTCATCAAGGAAGAATTGCTGAAATGAAAACAGGTGAGGGTAAAACACTTGTTGTAACACTTCCAGCATATCTAAATGCGCTTACTGGTAAAGGTGTTCACATTATTACAGTAAATGATTACCTGGCTACATACCATAGTGCGTGGATGGGTAAATTATATAAATTCTTGGGATTAACAGTAGGACTTGTTGTTCCTAATATGCCACCACATGCTAAACAAGCAGCATATGCAGCAGATATTACTTATGGTACAAATAATGAATTTGGTTTTGACTATCTAAGAGATAATATGTGCTTATCTAAAGAAGAAATGGTTCAAAGACCACTTAACTATGCAGTTGTGGATGAAGTGGATAGTATCCTTATAGATGAAGCAAGAACTCCATTAATTATCTCAGGTATGGGGAAAGAAGCAACTGAATTATATACAAAAGTAGATAAATTAGTAAGAAGAATGAAAGCAAAAGTTATTGTTGAATCAGATAACAAAACTTTTGATGATTCAGATGAAGAATATGATTATGTAGTAGATGAAAAAGCTAAGACAACAGCTTTAACAGAAACAGGTACTAAAAAATGTGAAGAATATTTTGGTATTGAATCTTTATCTGATGTAGATAATATGGAAATATCTCATACAATAAACCAAGCGTTACGTGCTCATGGTATTATGAAAAAAGAGATAGACTATATTGAAAAGAATGGTGAAATTTTAATCGTAGATGAATTTACTGGACGTATAATGGAAGGTAGAAGATATAGCGATGGATTACATCAAGCTATTGAAGCTAAAGAAGGAGTTAAAATTGCAAGAGAATCTAAAACTCTAGCAACAATAACATTCCAAAACTACTTTAGACTATACAACAAACTTGCTGGTATGACAGGTACTGCTAAAACAGAAGAAGCAGAATTTAAAGGAATATTTGGCTTAGATGTTGTAGAAATACCTACTAACAAACCAGTACAAAGAATAGATAATAATGATATGGTATACAAAAATGTAATGGGTAAATACCAAGCAATAGTAAGAGATGTAAAAGAATGCTACGAAAAAGGTCAACCGGTTCTAGTTGGTACTGTATCTATAGAAAAATCTGAGTTAATTAGTAGACTTCTTAAAGCAGAAAGAATACCACACGAAGTACTTAATGCTAAACATCACGAAAGAGAAGCAGAAATAGTAGCACAAGCTGGTAAATTTAAGGCTGTAACAATTGCTACAAATATGGCTGGTCGTGGTACAGACATACTTTTAGGCGGAAACCCAGAGTTTATGGCTAGACGTGCTCTTGAAAAAAGAGGCGAAGAATTAGAAAAAGTAGAATTTGCTATGAGCCCTCTTCCAACAGAAGATGCAGAAATATTAAAACTTAGAGAAGAATATAAAGCATTAGAACAAGAATATAAGGCAAAACTAAAAGATGAAAAAGATAAGGTTATAGCTGCTGGTGGTCTTAAGATTATTGGTAGTGAAAGACATGAATCAAGACGTATCGATGATCAGTTAAGAGGACGTGCTGGACGTCAAGGTGATGTTGGTGAATCTACATTCTATATCTCTTTAGAAGATGATCTTATGAGATTATTCGGAACAGACAAAGTACAATACTTAGCTAATATGTTAGGTATACCAGACGATATGCCAATAGAACAAAAAATGTTAACAGGCGCAATTGAAACTGCTCAAAAGAGAGTTGAAGGACGTAATTATAGCATAAGAAAGAATGTCTTAGAATATGACGATGTTATGAACAAACAACGTAATATAATCTACGATCAAAGAAGACAAATTTTAGATAGTGAAAGTATTGAAGAGATTATTAAAAATCTAGCTACAAACAAAGTTTATGAAATTGTAGACACATATACTTCAAACCTATCTAAGAAAGAAGATATAGATAAAGAAAGCCTTAATAATACAATTCAAAGTGTATTTGGTTTTGAACTAGAGGATAGTGAAATAGAAAAAGAAACACTAGAAGGCGTATTATTAAACAGAGTATTTGATGTATATGAAGCAAAGAGAAATATATTCAAGGAACAAGGCATAGAAAACGAATACAATGTTATAGAAAAACTTATGATGCTAAGAAATGTAGATGAGAAATGGCAAGAACATATGGATAACATGACTCAACTTAAAGAGGGAATACACTTAAGAGGATATGGTCAAACAAATCCGGTTGAAGCATACAAACAAGAAAGCTATGATATATTCTCTGAAATGACACATAGCATCAAAGAAGACACAATAAAAACAATATTTAGAACAAGTTATAACACAAGCAATACTAAAAAGACAATGAATAGACTTGGACAAAGCGTAAATAGAATAGATGATGCGTCTAAAGCAAGTATAAATGTTATGAATACAGGAAATCCTGAAGTAGTACAAAAAAGAGAGCCGGTAAGAGTAGAAAAAACTGTTGGTAGAAACGAACCATGTCCGTGTGGCAGTGGTAAGAAATACAAACAATGTTGTGGTAGAAATCAGTAGTATCAAGGGATTGACAAATTTATAAAAATGAAAAATAGGAAGAAAAATGCCTTTAGATACAAATTAGATACATTTTTATAATTGAATGAAAAACTTAAAAGATACATTGTTTCGAGTGAATGATGTATCTTTTTTGATAAAAGTTAAAAAATTACAAAACTTATGATATAATACAGTAGGATAATGAGGAGGAATGCAAATGGATTTTAATGAAATAACTAAAATTAAATTTAATAAGAAAGAATATAATGATAATTCTTTAGTAATATGTGGAGATTCATTAGAATGTTTAAAAAAATTTGAAGACAAATCTATTGATTTAATTTTTGCTGATCCACCCTATAATATTGGGAAAGACTTTGGAAATAATAAAGATAAATGGGATAGTACAGAGGAATATATCAATTGGTGTAAAAAATGGATGGACGAATGCTTTAGAATTTTAAAGGATACTGGAACATTTTATTTTATGACGGCAACACAGTTTATGCCATATCTTGATGTATATGTATCAGAGAATTACAATGTATTATCTAGGATTGTTTGGTCATACGATTCAAGTGGGGTTCAATCCAAAAAAATATATGGCTCATTATACGAACCAATTTTAATGTGTAATAAATCAAAAAAGAATAAGTATGTTTTTAATTATGAGAATATTTTAGTTGAAGCAAAGACAGGAGCGAAAAGAAAACTGATTGATTATCGTAAAAAAGTTCCTACACTATATAATACAAAAAAAGTCCCTGGTAATGTGTGGAATTATAGTAGAGTGAGATTTAAAATGGAAGAATATGAAAATCATCCAACACAAAAACCTGAAGCTTTGTTAGAAAGAATAATATTGGCATCATCAAATGAGGGAGATATTGTATTGGATCCATTTAGTGGTACATTTACAACTTCATCTGTTGCTGTAAAAAACAATAGAAAAGCAATTGGTATAGAGTTAAATGAAGAATATTACAAAATTGGAATAAGAAGAACTAATATTTCAGAAGAATATAATGGTACAAAATTAAAAAAAGACAAGTCTAAAATCACAAATAATAAAAGCAAAAGAGATAGAATGAAAGATGAAAATCAAATTAAAATGGAGGAATTATTATGAGAGAATTTATAGAAGAAATACTTAAGGAAGATTTTAATAAAGACTATGAAAAAATATATAATAATTCACCACTTATACAGTATATAGACAAAAAAACAGGAGCAATAGAGGGTGGAAGCAAAACGAGGAGAAACTATGGGAATATTTATGCCATTTATGCTGTTTGTCATTTCTATTTAGAAAAGGGATTTTATGAACAAAAAGAAAAATATAAAAAATATGAAGGGTTCGATTATAACGATTTATGGGTATTTTGTAAAGAACAATATGGTGGTGTAAAAATTCAAAATCATGCTTTAAATAATAGGTTAAATGCAGAATTTGTTAATAAAATTAATGGAGCAGATAAAGAATTATTAATTATAAATGGAAGTAAATATTTAATTCACGTTGATTATATTTATGTGGGCAAAAATGATATAGCAAAGACTGTGGTTAAAATTATAGAAAAATATATAGAATTACTAAAAGATAAAGATTTTAAATTATCTAAAAATTTAGAAGAATTGATGACATTAAAAAAT
>JAZOWO010000132.1:0-9498 GCA_045659265.1 Clostridia bacterium
AGGGAGAATACCAATTGTTGTATTTTCTCCAGATAATATGAATATTGTTAAAGGTTCTCCTAATAATAGAAGAAAGTTTCTGGATATATTAATAAGTCAAATTTCTAAAAAGTACGTTATTTCTCTTCAAGAGTATAATAAGCTAGTTAAATTAAAGAACGATGTTCTTAAATTAGAAAAAGATAAAATAGATTTCACATATTTAGATATAATTGATGAACAAATTGCTGAAAAAGTAGAGTACATATCCACATTAAGATGCGAATATGTGGATACTGTGGAAAAAGAAGCAGCAAAAATTCAAAAAGAATTATCTAAAGGGGATGAAACACTAAAATTAAAATACATTTCTGAATTTGAAAAAAAGAATAAGGAAGAAATATTAAATATTTTATTAAAGTCTCGTGATAATGATATTTTTAGAAAAACTTCTAATAAAACAATAGCACATGATGACTTTTTAGTTCTTGTAAACGATAAAGAAGTAAGTAAGTACGGTTCGCAAGGACAAAATAGAACAGCGTTACTTGCTTTAAAGTTGGCAGAGTTTGAAATATTAAAAGAAATAAAAGAAACAATTCCATTAATATTATTAGATGATGTTTTTTCTGAGTTGGATAAAGGAAGGATAAATTATTTAATAGAATATTTGAAAGATTATCAAGTGTTTATAACTACTACAGAAATAGATAGTATAGAAAAAATAGAAGATAAGACAATTTTCAAAGTTAAAAATGGAACAGTTGAAAAATTAAAAAATTAATGATAGAATGTCCTCGGTGATTATATGGAAAATGAAAAAAAGAAGATAATAAGCAAAAAACTTATTTTAATTCCAGTTATTATAGTAGTAATGCTACTTTTAATAATAATAGTAACCAATGTTATATTTGCTTTAAATAAAGATAGTTATGAAATTAGAAGCTATGAATGTTGTGGAAAACTTCCACAAGGAATGATAGTAGAATTTCCTTGCGGTTGTTCAGATGAAAACTTAACAATTTGGCAAAGAACAATACTTGTTTTAAGAGGTAAATAAAACATGAAAAAAGGATTAAAGATAACATTAATTATATTAGCGGCAATAGTTGCAGTATATATACTATTTAATGTTGTATATAAATTAGCAGGAGGAACAAGCTGTTGTTCTTGCTGTGATGATTCACAAGAAGTTTGTATATCTGCATGTTGTGGATGTACATTTACAGATAAAATAGAAAAGATTTTTGGTAAATAACCAAAAGTATATATAAAAAAACAAAATTTGAAGATAAGGGGTAGAGAAAATGGCAGAATATGATGAGAGTCAAATACAAGTCCTTGAAGGATTAGAAGCAGTAAGAAAAAGACCAGGTATGTACATAGGTAGTACTTCTGAAAGAGGATTACATCACCTTGTATATGAAATAGTAGACAACGCTGTCGATGAAGCTTTAGCAGGATATTGTAATGAAATTAATGTTGCTATATTAGAAGATAACAGCATTATGGTAAAAGATAACGGACGTGGTATACCTTTAGGTATGCATCCAAAACTAGGAATACCAGCTATTGAAGTGGTTTATACAATACTTCACGCAGGTGGTAAATTCGGTGGAGAAGGATATAAAGTATCTGGTGGTCTTCACGGTGTTGGTGCATCTGTTGTTAACGCATTATCTGAAAAAGTAACAGTTGAAGCTTGTAATGGTGATGGTGCTTACGAAATATCTTTTGAAAGAGGTAAAGTTACAGAAAAACTTCATAAAGTAAGAGACGAAAAGAAACGTGGAACAAAAGTTATATTCAAACCAGACCCACAAATTTTCGAACATACTGTATACAATGCTGAAACTCTAGAAACAAGATTTAGAGAAATGGCATTCCTAAATAAAGGATTAAAAATAACTTTAGATGATAAACGTGATCCAGAATATCAACAAAAAGTATTCTATTACGAAGGTGGAGTAATTTCTTTCGTAGAATATATAAACAAAAACAAAGAGCTTGTTTGTCCACCAATATATTTAGAATCTAAAGGTGAGGGAGAAGTAGAAGTTGAAGTAGCACTTCAATATACAACTTCATACTCAGAAAATATATTATCTTTCGTTAACAACATTAATACAATTGAAGGTGGAACTCACTTAGATGGATTTAAGAGAGGTCTTACTAAAGTATTTAATGATTATGGAAGAAAATTTAATATATTAAAAGAAAAAGATGCTAACTTACAAGGTGATGATATTCGTGAAGGTATAGGAGCAATCGTAAGTGTTAGAGTAAGAGAACCAGAATTCGAAGGACAAACTAAGACAAAACTTGGTAACAGTGAAGTTCTAGGTATAGTTAACTCTATGATGAACGATAAACTTGCTTCATACTTAGAAGAACATCCTAAGGAAGCAAAAGCAATTCTAGATAAAGCATTATCTGCATCGCGTGCAAGAGAAGCGGCTAGAAAAGCAAGAGAATTAGTAAGAAGAAAAAGTGTATTAGAATCTACTACATTACCTGGTAAACTTGCAGACTGTACAAGCAAGAATCCTGCTGAATGTGAAATATACATCGTCGAGGGAGACTCTGCGGGTGGTAGTGCTAAGCAAGGAAGAGATAGAAAATTCCAAGCAATACTTCCACTTTGGGGTAAAATGATCAACGTTGAAAAAACAAGAGCAGATAAAATATATGGAAATGAAAAATTAAATCCAGTTATAACTGCTGTTGGTGCTGGTATTGGAAATGATTTCAATATAGAAAAAATAAGATATGATAAAATAATACTAATGGCCGATGCCGACGTTGACGGTGCGCATATTAGAACATTGTTATTAACATTCTTCTTTAGATACATGAGACCACTTATAGAGAATGGTAAAGTTTATGCAGCTTGTCCTCCATTATTCAAACTTTCTAAAAAAGGTATGGATGATATCTATTGCTACAACGAACATGCATTAGAAGATGAATTTAAGAGATTAGAAGAAAAAGGTATAAAAAGAGATAGCGTAAGTATTCAAAGATATAAAGGTCTTGGAGAAATGAGCTCTGAACAATTATGGGAAACAACAATGAACCCAGAAAAGAGAACACTTGTAAGAATAACTATGGAAGATGCTGTTAAAGCAGATGAAATATTTACAGTTCTTATGGGAGAAGATGTTGAACCAAGAAGAATATTCATTGAAGAAAATGCTAAATATGTAACTAACCTAGATATATAATGTTATATTAATATACCTAAGGAGTATAAATGGAAGAACTAAATAAAGAAATGTTGCCTTCACATATTGCCATCATTATGGATGGCAATAGAAGATGGGCAAAAGCAAAAAAATTAACAACTTTAGATGGGCATACAGCTGGAGCAGACAATCTTGAAAAAATTGCAATATATTTAAACAAGATTGGAGTAGGATACATGACAGTGTATGCTTTTTCCACAGAAAACTGGAAAAGAAGTAAAGATGAGGTAGCAGCTCTTATGATGCTTTTAAGAACTCGTCTTGCAAAAATGATAGAAAATAAGGATTTTGATAATATTAAAATAAAAGTAATAGGAGAAAAAGATAATGTTCCTAAAGATGTAGCACAAGGAATTGAAAAAATAGTTGAAAAAACTAAAAACAATACTGGACTTACATTAAATATTGCTTTTAATTATGGAGGAAGAGCAGAATTAGTTCATGCAACAAAAGAAATTGCAACATTAGTTAAAGAAGGTAAGATAAATGTAGAAGATATTAATGAAGATACAATATCTAATATGTTATATACTGCGGGTGAGCCAGATCCAGACCTAATGATAAGAACTAGTTATGAACTAAGAACAAGTAATTTCTTACCATGGCAATTATCTTATTCTGAATTTTATTTTACAGAAAAACATTGGCCAGATTTTAATGAACAAGAAATGAACAAAGCGCTAATAGAATATGCTAAAAGAAATAGAAGATTTGGTGGAAATAGTAAATAATATAAACTAAGCAGATAGTTTTAATTAACTATTTGCTTTTTTATGTTTTTTGTAATATAAAAAAGATAGAGGGAAAATTATGAAAAAAACATTTAAGATGGAAGAGCTTCCACCAGAACTCCAAACATTAGTTGATCAATATGTAGAAGCAAAACAATCGTTATATGGGTATGATGAAGAGACCTTAAATAAAAAGGTTGAACATTTATATAAAAATATAAAAAGTGTAATTATAACAAGTAAATTAGATGGATTAGTTAAGGGGTATTATAAACCAAAAGCTAAAACATTAACAATTTCTGAAGCAACTTGGCTGAATGGGCTAGATAAAGAAACTTTTATACATGAACTAAATCACGCTTGGAATACGGATAAGGATAGAATTAATGTAATTCCAAGGAAATGGAAACGAGAGAAGAAAAGAAAATATACTACTTTGAATGAAATAATAAACGAAGCTGAAACACAAATATTAATAGGAAAGAATGAGCCAGAGAAGGAGAGTGCTAAGGTTGGTATTGGAGCAGCATCGGCATCACTAGGAAATAGTGGAGGTAGTGCTGTAGATATAGGGGTAAAAGCTCCTGGTAGATTTCATTGTTATTCAGATGCAGAATGTTTATTCGAAACTTTGGTAACAGTATCAAATACAACCCCTACCCAGTTCTTGAAAGCAATCGATGGAAAAGACATAGATGGAATTGCTGAGTTTATGGCTTCTAGAACTGGTCTTACAAAAGATAGAATGTTAGAATACATAAATGTTATTGCCGAAAATACACATGTTAATAAGAATAATGAAGATAAAAAAATAGAAGAAAGATTTCAAGCAATATATGATGAAAGTGCTAGACTAATAGAAGAAAGCGCTTTAGAAGATGAAATAAAAAGTGAAAATCAGGAAAAATTATCTTGTGTGCAAGATAGATTAATATTAACATCAGGTGTATATAGAACATATATAGGAAAAGAAAAAGGAGAAGAACTAAAAAAAGCAAGAAGGTTAATGATTGGTTCAAGAAGAGATAAAGAAAAACTTGAGACAATTAAAGAAAAATCAGAACAAGGTGAACTAAATGGACCTGAAAAGTTTTTAGAAAAAGCAAGAACAATAATAAGACATCCTGAATATAGTAAAAAACATTCTCCATTTGTGCAGCCAGACTGGGGAGATGAGGGTGTTAAGAAAATAGATATCCAAAAATCAGGAAGAATTTTATTGCTAGACCATTCTATAGATGATAGAAGTATTTTTAGGAAAATAATAGATAGCCTTAAATCTAGAAATGTTCCTAAAATGGCAGTAGCAAAACCAGTTCAGTTAAAACCTATTGCAATGGTAGAACCACAAATGACAAAATTATCAGAGATTAAAAGCTCTGAAGAAATTACTAATTATTATGAGTCTACATCACAAAATATAGCGGTAGACGGTATGAATATAGACAGTAAAACTAATGAAGTAGAAGAAATATTTTAATATTAATAATAATTATGTTGACAAACAAATAAAATTATGTTACAATTTAACCCGTAAAGCAGAAGATATCTTCTCACCTTGTGGTTTTGTCTTAACAGGGTATACAATTTAATATCTTAGATATTGGGATAAATTGTAGAGGAGAAGATTGCATGCTTGCAATCTTTTTTATTGTTTATGGAGGTGTATTGATATTAAACAAGACTTTCTAATAAATGAACAAATCAGAGTAGCTGAAGTTGAAGTTATTGGAACTAATGGTGAAAGATTAGGAAGAATGAGCACAGCAGAAGCTATAGATAAAGCTTATGATGAAGATATGGATTTAGTTATGGTTGCACCAAACGGTAATCCACCAGTATGTAAGATACTAAATTATAGCAAGTTCAAGTTTGAAATGGCTAAAAAAGAAAAAGAAGCTAAGAAAAACCAAAAGGTAGTTGAAATTAAAGAAATAAGACTATCAGCAACAATCGATGTACATGACTTAGAAGTTAAAGCAAAAAATGCTAATAAATTTCTAATGAATGGAGATAAAGTTAAGGTTTCACTTAAGTTTAAGGGAAGAGAAGTTAGGTTCATTGAAAAAGGTAAAGAAACAATTCTTAAATTTGTTTCAATGCTTGAAGCAGGCCAAATAGACAAAGAACCAAAACTAGAAGGCAAATTCTTAAATGTAATAGTGTTACCAAAAGACAGCAAAAAATAAAAGGAGGAATAGATTATGCCTAAAATGAAAACTCACAGTAGTTCAAAGAAAAGATTATCAGTATTAAAATCTGGTAAAGTTAAAAAAACAACTGCAAACAGAGCACACAAATTAACAGGAAAGAGCTCTAAAAGAAAAATGGCTTTAAAAGGAGCATCTTATGTAGATTCTGCAAACAAGTCAGCAGTTAAGAAATTATTACCTTATGCATAATTAAGGGACTTTAGGAAAAAGGAGGAAAAACAAAATGGCAAGAGTTAAAGGAGCAGTTACAACAAGAGCTAGAAGAAAAAGCGTATTAAAAAGAGCTAAAGGATATTTTGGAGCAAAGAGCATAAGATTTAGAATGGCTAACCAAGCTGTTATGAAATCTGGACAATATGCATTTGTTGGAAGAAAAAATAAGAAAAGAGATTTCAGAAGATTATGGATTGCAAGAATAAATGCTGCAGCTAGAATCAACGGAATTTCTTACAGCAGATTAATGGATGGTCTTAAAAAGAAAAACATCAACATTAACAGAAAAATGCTTGCTGAAATGGCAGTAAACGATGCTAACGGTTTTGCTAAATTAGTAGAAACAGTTAAAGCTTAATAAAAATTGAAGTTAAGGGGGAAATCAAATGATATTTGCAGGAGATTTTAGAAATGGAACTACTTTCGAAATGGACTCTCAAGTTTATAGAGTAGTAGAATTCCAACATGTTAAACCAGGTAAAGGTGCCGCTTTCGTAAGAACTAAACTTAAAAACGTTATAGTTGGTACTACAATGGAAAAAACATTCAACCCATCTGAAAAAGTAGAAGAAGTATCAATCACTACAAGTGAAATGCAATACTTATACAATGATGGCGAAACTTATACTTTCATGGATAATAACACATATGAGCAAGTAGAACTAAATAAAGATTCAATAGAAGATATACTTCCATATTTATTAGACAATATGAACGTTAAAGTATTATCTTACAAAGGTAACATATTTGGTGTTGAACCACCTACTTTTGTAGAATTAGAAGTAACATATACAGAACCAGGAATAAAAGGAGCAACAGCTACTGGATCTACAAAACCAGCAACAGTTGAAACTGGAGCATCATTCCAAGTACCTTTATTCGTAGAAATCGGTGATAAAATAAGAATCGATACAAGAACTGGCGAATATATGGAAAGAGTTTAATTAAAATAAAATACAAAATGACTTTAGAATTATCTGAGGTCATTTTTTTGTTGAAAAATATACTATGTAGTGATATAATGACACGTGCAAGGGGATGAAAAGATGGAAAAAACAATATATAAATTGTTGGAGACAACTGTTAAAAACAATCCAGAGAAAGTTGCATTTACAGACAATACACGAGAGATAACTTTTGAGGGATTCTTGAATGAAAGTAAAATAATAGGAAGTAATTTATTAAAATACAAACATTTTAATAAACCAATTGCAATTTATTTGGATAAGAATATTAATTGCTTAACAAGCATGATGGGCATTAACTATAGCGGTAACTATTACACTATTATAGATGTAAAAATGCCAATGGATAGAGTTGAAAGTATATTTAATACATTAGAACCCGTATGTGTAATTACAGACTCTAAAAATATAACTAAATTAAATCATTTGTCTGAAAGAACTATATTGGTTAATATTGATGAAATAGAAAAAACAATAGATGAAGAAGGATTAAACTGTGTAGATAATGAAATAATAGATACTAATCCAATGTACGTGTTATTTACATCAGGTTCTACTGGGGTGCCAAAAGGTACAGTGTTAACACATAGAGCAGTAATTTCATATGTAAATTGGTTTGTGAACACATTTGATATAACTGAAGAAACAACATTCGGAAGCCAAACACCATTCTATTTTAGCATGTCTGTATCGGATGTATTCGCAACAATGGTAAGAGGAGCGACATTTCATATTATTCCAAAAATGTTATTTTCTTTTCCAACAAAACTAATTGAATTTTTGAATGAAAAGAAAGTAAATACTATTTATTGGGTGCCATCAGCATTGTGTATAGTTGCAAATTTCAAAGCATTAGATTATTTATTACCACAATATTTAACAAAAATTTTATTTGCAGGTGAAGTAATGCCAATGAAACAGTTAAATATGTGGAGAGAAAAGCTTCCAAATGCAATGTATGCTAATTTATTTGGACCAACTGAAACAGCAGATATTTGCTCATATTATATCGTAGATAGAAAATTTGAAGATGATGAGACGTTGCCAATAGGAAAACATTGTAACAACTGTGATTTAATAATATTAAAAGAAGATAATACACTAGCTAAAGATGATGAAGAAGGCGAACTTTGTGCAAGAGGAAGTTTCTTGAGTGCTGGGTATTACAAAAATCCAGAAAAAACAAGAGAAGTATTTGTTCAAAACCCATTAAATGATTTATATCCTGAAGTTATTTATAGAACAGGAGATATTGTTAAATATAATGATAAGCAAGAACTTATATATTTATCTAGAAAAGATTTTCAAATAAAGCATATGGGATATAGAATAGAGCTTGGAGAAATAGAAACTGCAATAAATTCTTTAGAAGGAATGGAAACATGTGCATGTATATATGATTTAGATTCTTCAAAAATTGTATTATATTATGTTGCAAAAGAAATCACAGAATTAGAAGCGTTAGAAAAAGCAAAACAAAAATTACCAATGTATATGTGGCCTAATGAAATTATAAAAATCCAAAGAATGCCATATAATTCGAATGGTAAAATAGATAGAAAAAAATTAGGAAATGATTATAAAGAAAGTAAGGAGAAATAAAAATGGAAAAATTATTAGAAATATTAAATAGCGTAAAACCAGGTGTTGATTTTGAAACAGCTGAAAATATTATAGAAGATGAATTAATAGATTCGTTTGATATAGTAACAATAGTAGCTCAAATAAGCGAAGAATTTGATATAGAATTCCCAGTAAATGAAATAGTACCAGAGAATTTCAATTCAGTTAAAGCATTATGGGAAACAATTGAAAGATTACAAAATGATTAATAAAGGGTGAAGATAATGGCGTTTATATCATTAGAGTATGCTGTTTTTGTTGTAGCATTATTAGTACTTTATTATATATTGCCAAAGAAAATAAGATGGATAAGCTTGTTACTAGGAAGTTATTATTTTTATTTTATAGCAAGTAAAGCATTAATAGCGTTTTTACTATTAAGTACTGTATCTATCTATGTAGCTGGAATATTTATAGATAAAGAAGTAAACAAAGATAAGCAAATAAGTAAAGATCTAGAAAAAGAAGAAAAGAAAAAAATAAAAGATAAAATTAAGAAAAGAAAGAAGCTAATTGTTATACTAACAGT
>JAZOWO010000133.1:0-13676 GCA_045659265.1 Clostridia bacterium
ATATCTAAATTCTATAAAAGAATAGAAGAGAGAATGTATTATAGCGAATGGTTAAATGAAAATATGCTTAATAATTATGATGAAGAGGAATTTGTATTTGTAGTTCACGGTAATGAAAAATTTGTTTCTAATGTGAACAAGTTTTTGGATATAAATAAATTTAATGGATACATTATTAATTGTTACGATATATGCGATATAAAGAGCAGATTAGAGGATGTTATAGCAAGTCATGATTACTATATGAATACATCGGAAATAGTTAGTACAAAAGAGTTTAGGGAAGAAAAAAAGCAAGCGTAAGCTTGCTTTTTTAACAATCTATTATTATATACTACATATTATATATAATATATTATAGACTTTCATCGCTTTCAGGTATATCTAATTTTTCTTCTTCAGCTTCTCTAACCCAGCCTTCTATTTTAGAACGTTTAATTGCTCCAAAAATATGTTCCTTTATTCTAGGAATGTCTTTTTGTAGGTTATGTATTAAATCAGACATATAATCTCTTTTTGTAAAGCCGTCTGCAGGACAAGTTTTTGGGTGAACAGGGAAGTTCTTTTCTCTTGCCACTGCACGTATTAATTTTTCTTCTACATATATCATTGGACGTATTGTTTTAACGTTACTTCTGCTTAAGTATGTAACTGGAGCAAATGTATGTATTCTTCCGTTTAAAAGTAGAGACATCATAAATGTTTCCATTACATCATCCATGTGGTGCCCTAAAGCTACCTTAGTGCAACCATGTTCTACAGCCAAACTGTTTAACATTCCTCTACGCATATTAGCGCATAAAGAACAAGGATTTTCTTCTTTACGAATGTTAAAAACAACATCAGCTATGTTAGAGTTGAATACAAGGTATTCAATTCCCAATTCATCACATATTCTTTTAAGTTCTGTTGTATCAAAATTATTACTACCTGTATGTATAGTTATAGCCATTATTGTGAAATGTTTTTTATAAAATTTTTGTAAATAGTATAGGGCATATAGTAGTGTAATGCTGTCTTTACCACCAGATAATCCTACTGCTATTTTATCGCCTTCATCTATCATATTAAAGTCTTCTATTGCTCTTTTTGTTTTTCCTATTATTTTTTGTAACATAAAATCACCAACTAAAATTATATTAAAAAACAATATAAAAGTCAACGAAAATAGATAAAAAATAGCCGTGTAATCGAATGAAACTGTGCTAAAACTTGACATAACACTTAAAAAGTGCTACAATATAGATGTAGTCGTGCGTTTATTTAAAATTTAACTAAATTTAAAAGAAGGAGAAAAACAAAACGATGGCAATTATAAGATTTATCATGAGCCTTTTTAGAGGACGGAACAACTATGAAGTGTGGGATACTTCGGCACTCAGTAACCACTTTGAACTTTTTAAGCAGACTTTACAGCAAGGTCAGACCACTTTGATTATTCCTGAAGGAGTAAGCCATGAGATAAGCGTTGGCAGACGCAACAACGAAAATTGTAAAGAAATTTACAAGTTTATCGAAGGGAATGTCAGAAACCCCAGGCTTCGTGTTGAAGTCGCAAGCGATGCAATCCGCAGTTGGGCGGTTGATGAGCAGGTTGTGTATACCGTAGAAAAGTATCATAAGAAAGGTTACACAGTACGTCTTATCAGCTGCGACAGGGATCAAAGCTTCAAGGCAAAGCTTAAAGAATTAAATGTTGAGCTTTTGCCGGTATCTAGAAATAGAGTCGCTGCTTATCAGGAAATCGATGAGCATATAAGAGGACTCGCATCCAAGCAAAATGAAGCACCTGTAATCGTCCCTGTTTCAGACAATCGGGAGCAGAAAACAGAAGAACTTGAACTGCCTTCAAAAATGGTAGGTAAGCAGTGTGTGCTTCAGTTTGACAAATATGTTTCTGTATACGATAACAGAGGCAAAAGAAAAATCTCAAGACCGGAAGGAACGGTAATAGCAAGAGATGACACGGTGTATTACAAAAATGCTAAGTATGTCATCAAAAGAATATGCAGAGACACGGTAATGTGTATTGCAATCTAAAATTAAATAACAAAGAAGAGCGATAAATCGCTCTTCTTTCAGTTTAAATCAATTATTTAGATTTATATAAAGTAGGTAATGAACTTACAGGTTTGTTTTTGGTTTTAACTACAGATTTACCAAATACTTTATATTTTTCAGATAACGGTTGTATTACAAAGTTACGTATTGCATGAGTAGCAAATGAAACTATTTGTGGTTCGTTACCAGTATGTATTAATAGATATTTCTTTGAATCATATTCAAAAACATATATTTGATCTAAAGGAACATTTGAGAATTTCTTAAAGTTGTTTTTTAAATCAGTATATAATCTTTCAATATTTCCAACAAAGAAAGCAGAATAGCCAGTGTTCATAATGTGACTTAAATTATCTATTGGAATAGGTGTTAATGTGTAATTATGACCAGCTGTATCTAAACCAGAAATTTCTAATATTTTAGAAGGTGGAGTAGAAGAGTTAAGTATAATTAAACTTGAACCGTTTTCCGCACTTTCTAATGAATCTATGTTGTAGAATGAGAAAGTATTAGATATATCTGAGTAATCTTTTTCTGCAAGTATTTGTTCTATTAGGGCGTATTTTATTTTGTCTATTAAATTACTTCCAGTAACTTCAGATTCTGGCATAAGCTTAAACATTATTATTTCTTCAATTTTATCACTTAGTTTTTGGTTAGGAACAATAAGTAAGTCATTGAAACATTTTAATCTGCTTGCATACAATGTATAAGATAGATGCTTAGAACTTTCAATAAGCTGTTCTGCTAATATATCTTGTATGTATATTATTTGTTCCCTTAATTCATCATATAAATTTTGAATAGTTTCTGCAAGTCCAGAAGTATATTCGCAAGCTTCATCCATATCTTCTGTAATTATTTCATTTTCCTCATCTTCGGTTGGTCTAATAAGTTCGGAATCTCTCTTAAGTTTTGCTAGTACATCTGCTATTTCTTGCTCTATTAAAGCTTGTTCTTTGTGTATGTTATTAACATCGCTTGTTAAAACGTTCTTTTTATATTCAACATAGTTATCATTTAACTTTTGAGATAAGAAGACAAGCTTGTTGTATGTAGAATATTTTCTACTGATGTTATCTAAAACAATAAGGAAATCTTCTGCACGTTCAAATTTTTTCTTCTTAAAAGCTTTATTTAATATTTTCATAGGATGTCTAGTGAATAGTCCGTTATATAAGACTTCTGGATCTAAATCTAGAACATAGCATAGTTCACTTAATAATTTTCCTTCTAAGAAATACATATCGTTTTGAGATTCAATCTTAAATCCTAAAAAGTTATGAGTTGTAGTTTGTCTAGTCTCCATTATTTGTAATGAAGAAGGTACCAAATTACATAGCTTGTATACTAGGTTAGACATTATAGCACGGTTTATACCGAAGTTATAATGACATAGCTTATAATTTTCAGTAGATAGTTTTGTAGTTGCATAACCTGTTTCGTATACATTGTTATCTACCTCTGTTGTTGTTAACGCATATAACAAACGTAGGTAAGTAGCTGGCACATTTTTTGTGTTTTTTATGTACAGTTCCTTTTTGTTTGCGTCATAGTATCCTGTTTTGTATTCATAAGGATTATTTGTATCAATTCTTAATTCAGATATATTGTTTGTAAGTTTGTGAATATAATGTGGTAACTTAAAAGAAGAGATATACTCGTATTCTAATAATTTATCTATTAATGATTCTGTGATACCTACAAAATAATCTGATGCGTTAAAATGATCTTTGAAATGTTCCAAATCTGAATAACCCATTTTTATCCTCCGTATAATATAAAATATATAATCTTACACATAAATTGTATAATAAACAAAATAAAAAAACAATAGTTAAATTTGCTTTAAGACAATTTTTTATATACTGTATTTACTCATAAATTCTTGCAAAAAAATATTAGGTATGTTAAAATATTTGTAGTATTGATTTAGGAGGAATAATAATGTTAGCAAAACCAAGCGTAAACGATGTTATGCCAAAAGTAGGAACAAGATACGAAGTGGCACTTGCAGTTGCTAAAAGAGCAAGACAAATTTCTAATAAAAGAGTAGAAGAAGGAGATCCAGATATATCTGATCCAGTAGATGTAGCTACTAAAGAAATAGATGCAGGAAAAGTAACTGTAGCAATGAATGAACAAGATCAAATAGCAGACGTAATAATAGAGGATGTTGTTGAATAATAAGAGGAAAAATATATGAAAAAACAGATGATATGTATAACAGGAAATATAGCTGTTGGGAAAACTGAGGTTGCCAAAATAGTTGCAAATAAACTAGGATTTGAACTGTATAAAGCAAGTACGTCATTTAGAGAACTTGCAAGACAGAAGAATATGAGCTTAGTAGAATTTAGTCACTATGTAGACAAAAATCCAGATATAGATAAACAAGTAGAGTTTAATACACAAGCTAAAGTCAAGGATAGCAATAAGATTGTAATTGATGCAAGACTTGGTTTCTATATTGCGCCAAAAGCATTTAAGGTATACATGACATCGGTACTAGATGTTGCAAGTCGTAGACTTTTCGAAGCTTCCAAAACAAGAGGGAAAGAAGAAAAGTACGAGTCTATAGAAGAAGCGCGTGAAGCAATTTTAGCGCGTGAAGAATCAGAAAAAGAAAGATATTTAGAGTTATATGATGTAGATATACATGATTTATCTAATTACGATTATGTAATAGATACTTCAGATTTAACTCCAGAAGAAGCAGCAAATAGAATAATTGAAGAATATGGCAAGTGGGAGGGTAGATAACCCTCTTTTGTCATAGTTAGGAGGTGATTAGGTGGTAGTTAAAATTTTAATAGACAATGCGGCACATAAACTTAACAAGGTTTATGATTACAAAATAAAAGCAGAGCATGAAGAAGCAGTCGAACTTGGGAAAAGAGTAAGAGTAAACTTTGGCAGTGGTAAAGGTAGTAGTCGTGAAGGCATAATTGTTAAAATATTAAAAGATGAAGAATCGGACAAGTTAGATAAGTTAAAGTGCGTAGAAGAGATTTTAGATGAGAAAAGTTATTTAGATGAGAAAAGACTCTCTCTAGCCAAATGGATGTCTAAAATGTACTTCTGCAACGTATATACTGCACTTAAATTAATGTTACCACCAACACCAAATAAAAAGTTAGAACAAAAAGAATTAATAGGTAAACAAATAACGGTTGTAACTTTGGATAAAACTAAAGAAGAAATAGAACAAGATATAGAAAATAAAAAAATAACAAGCGCAAGGCATATTAAGTTGTTAAGAGAATTAGAAGAGAATAATAATATACCGATTGAAGATATAATTAATACGCTTGGTATTTCTAGAAATATAATTAAGACTGTTGAGGAAAAGGGATATATAAAACTTGTAAAACAAGACACTACAATAGAAGATTATTCTAAAATAGCAAGAACGGAAAAGCTAGTTCCAACAAGAGAACAAAAAAGAACTATTGATGGAATAATTAGAAATCTGGATACATTTAGAGTGTCTTTAATACATGGAATTACAGGTAGTGGTAAGACAGAAGTATATCTTCAAATAATTGAAGAATGTTTAAATAGAGGAAAAGATGCAATAGTACTTGTACCTGAAATATCTTTAACAGACCAAACAAAACGTAGATTTATATCTCGTTTTGGAGAAGTAGTTTCAGTATTACATAGTAAGATGACTGCTCTAGAAAGACAAACAGAATATAAGAGAATTGTAAATGGTAAAGCAAAAATTGTAATAGGACCAAGATCTGCTTTATTTGTACCATTTAAGAATTTGGGATTAATAATAATAGATGAAGAACATGATTCAAGCTATATATCTCAGACTACACCAAAATATAATACTCGTGAAGTTGCGACAAGACTTGCATACCTTAATAATGCAAATTTAGTATTAGGTTCAGCAACTCCAGATGTATGTACAATGTATAAAGCAATGGAAGAAAAGATAGACTATTATTCTATGCTAACAAGACCTGGTACAAGCGTAGTGCCGGAAGTAGAGATTGTAGATATGAAACAAGATGCAGTAGTGAACAAATCTAGAATATTATCTACAAGACTTAAAGAGGAAATAGAAGAAAACTTAAAAAGGAAGGAGCAAGCTTTTGTCTTCTTAAATAGACGTGGATTTTCTTCGTACATAACTTGTAAAACATGTGGAAAAACATTAAGATGTCCAAACTGTGATGTTAATTTAACATACCATAGAAAGAATGGTCTTCTTCTATGCCACTATTGTTCATACTGTGAGAAGTTAAGTGATGTTTGCCCAATGTGTTCAGCAGACACATTAGAGGAAGGTGGAATGGGAACTGAAAGAGTAGAAAAAGAATTACTTGAAACATTCCCAGGAATAACTACATTAAGATTAGATATGGACACAACTGTAAAGAGGGGCTCACACGAAAGAATACTAAATGAGTTTAAGGATAAGAATGTAGATGTTCTTGTTGGTACTCAAATGATAAGCAAGGGCCATGATATAGCAAATGTTACACTTGTAGGTGTAGTAAATGCAGATTATATGGCAGGAGATGATTATACAGTTTCAGAAAAAGCGTTTTCTAATCTGCTTCAAGTAGCAGGAAGAGCAGGACGTGGAGATAAAAAAGGTAGAGTTATTCTTCAAGCTTATGATACAGAAAACTATATTTTAAGTTCAGTAAGTGAAAATTCGTATTTAGATTTTTATGAACAAGAAATTAAGTTTAGAAAGATGGCAGGATATCCACCATTTGTAGATATAGTGGTAGTAGAACTAACATCTAAGGACAAAACAAAGCTTATGAAGGATAGTGAAAAGATATATAATATATTTAACAAGGAGAAAAGTTTATATAAAGTATATTCTCCTAAAGCACCATACATTAGTAAAATAAATAATAAATATAGGATACAAATGATAATTAAAACTAAAGTAGATAACAAAGTTTTAGATAAACTCATTGAAAATATGGATATTTATGATAAAATTAAAGATGTAAGTGTTACAGCATCAGTTGTAAAGAATCCTGTAAGACTTGGATAAATAAAAAGAATAGAAGGAATAAAATATGGCAATTAGAAATGTTAGATATGATACAGACGAAGTTTTAAGAAAACGTTCTAGAGAAATAGAAGAGATAGATAATAAAATACGTGAGTTAGCACTAGATATGATAGATACTATGTATAAATATGATGGTGTTGGACTTGCTGCACCACAAGTAGGGATACTTAAAAGAATAATTGTAATAGATCCAGGAACAGGACCAAGAGTGTTAATTAATCCAGTAATAACTAAAAAGTCTGGTTCTCAAACTGGAGAAGAAGGTTGTTTAAGTTCTCCAAATGTATTTGGAAATGTAGATAGACCTAAAACAGTTACAGTTGAGTATTTCGATATAGATGGTAAGAAACAAACTATTAAAGCTGAAGATTTAGAAGCTGTTATTCTATGTCATGAAATAGATCACTTAGATGGAATTCTTTTCTTAGATAAAGCTTATGATGTATATAAATTAAGTGATGAAGAAATAGAAGCAGCAAAACGTGAAGCAGAAGAATTAGAAAGAAAAGAACAGGAAAAAGCAAATAAGAAAAATAAAAAATGTAAAAGAAAGTAGGATATAACATAAATGTTAAAACAAGATTTAAGAATAGTATTTATGGGTACTCCGGATTATGCAAAAGGAAGTTTAGAAGCGTTAGTAGATAACGCTTTTAACATTGTAGGAGTATTCTGCCAACCAGATAAGCCAAAGGGTAGAGGTATGAAACTTATGGCTCCACCAGTTAAAGAGTATGCAATAAGCAAAGGAATCTCTGTATACCAACCTGTAAAATTAAGAAATAACGAAGAAGTAAAAGAAATATTAAATACATTAAATCCAGATTTAATAGTAGTTGTTGCATATGGGAAAATACTTCCTAAGTATGTATTAGACTTCCCTAGATTTGGATGTATAAATGTGCATGGTTCATTGCTTCCAAATTATAGAGGAGCAGCACCTATACAATGGTCTGTAATAAACGGAGATAAAGTTACTGGTGTAACTACTATGTTTATGGATGAAGGAATGGATACTGGTAATATGATAACTAAAGCAGAAGTAGAAATTGATGCATTAGATACATATGGCACACTTCATGATAAACTTATGGTTTTAGGAGCAAATACTTTAGTTAAAGATTTAGAAAGACTAATAGCAAATGATGGAGTATTAGAAAGTACAAAACAACCAGAAGAATGTACTATGGCTCCAATGCTTGAAAAAGATAATACTAAACTAGACTTTACTAAAGATGTAGATACACTTGTAAATTTAGTTAGAGGAACAAACCCATTTCCATCTGCTTGGTGCATGATAGATGAAGAAAAAACATACAAGATTTATCTTGCAGAAAGAGTGGAATTAGAAGAAGATTATGCAGAAGCTAAATTAGGAGAAGTTGTATATCTAAACGATAAAAAGAACATACTAGCAGTAAAATGTAATGATGGCTATATAAATCTAAAAGGAATAAAACCAGCAGGTTCTAAGTTAATGCAGTGTGGAGATTATATTCGTGGTGGTAAAATACAAATAGGAGAACTATTCATATGATATTCAATGAAACAGTTAAAATAGGATTAAAAGATATAGAAAAAGATAATGTTTTAGGAAACAAAGCTATTCTTAAGTTTTTCGAAAATATAGCTGGACATCATTCGGATAGTCTTGGCTATGGACTAAATAATAGCAATGAAACACATTTATCTTGGATTCTTTTAGAATGGAAAATAAGAAATATAAAGAGAATAGAATATGGAGAAGAATTAAGCATAGATACTTGGTCTAGAAGCATAGAAAAATATTATGCAAGTAGAGATTTCAAAATGTATAATTCTAAAGGAGAACTTTGTGTAATTGGAACTTCTAAGTGGTTATTAATAAACACTGAAAAAGGAAGCATAGTAAAACCAGATGAAACAATGATTTCAAAATATGAATCTGAACCAGATAATAGTGTTTTTGAAGAAGATTTAGAAAAAATAAAAGCACCTGAAGAATATATAAATGAACTGCTATATATAGTAAGAAGAAAAGATATAGATTTCATAGGACATATGCATAATTTATACTATCTAGATTTAGCTTACGAAGTTTTACCTGACGATGTGTATGAAAAAAGATTATTTAACGATGTTAGAATAACATACAAAAAAGAAATAAAATTAGGCGAAACAGTTAAATGCAAATATGCAAATGTTGAAGATAAACATACTATCGTAATAACAAGTGAAGACGATAAAACAGTACATGCATTAATTGAGTTAAAGTAGAATATTAAGTATTGATTATAAGATTAGTTTGATATAAACTAATCTTATAATATTTTTAAGAGGTAGATATATGAATAAAAAATATGGTATTTCGATGATAGTGCTAAGTATAACGATACTTGTAATGGCAATACTAGCAGCAACTGCGATAGTTGCTTTGGAAGATAGTGGAATAATAGGACGTTCTAAAAATGTAGTAAGTAATACTAATTATGAAAGTGAATATACTAGATTAATAACTGTAAAGAATCAAGTGCTTGGAAGAAGTTTTGGTGAGATAACAGTAGATAGCTATATTGCAGAACTTAAAGATAAAGGAATTATAGAACCAAATGAGATAATAAATCCAGATTATAGTAAAACAGTAACTACTAAGACAGGATATGTAGTGAATGTAATGCAAAACGGTGAATCGGATTTGGTGATTTCGTTAGGAACAGCGGGAGCAACGCTGACAATAGCACCAACCACATTGACAGGGGATGTTACAAGTGGTGCAATAACTAAAAATATCACGGTAACATCTACTAATATAAAGGGAAATATAACTTGGTATTCAAGCGATGTGAACGTTGCGACTGTAAATGGAACAAATGAAGGTGCAACAGTAACTTTAAAAGGAATTGGAAATGCAACTATATATGCTATTTATGGTAATGCAAAAGCAACATGTCAAGTGATTACGACAGGCACGGAGCCAGCTATTATATTAGATAAAGCAACAATATCTCAAGAGTTAATGAATGGTGCAACAGCTACTGCAACATTAACAGCAACTAAACGCAACTTAACAGGTGAAATATATTGGATTAGTAGTAATACTAGTGTGGCTACAGTAAGTGGTAATGGAAATACTGCAACAATAACTATGAAAGCAGCAGGAAAAGCAACTATAAAAGCTAAAATTGGCGATGTGACAGCTAGTTGCGTGGTTACAGTAACTGAAAAGATCATTACTGGAAGTACACCACTCGTTGCAAATAGACCGTTTACAATTTCGGATTATTCTTGTACAGTTGAGTGGTCTTCAAATGTATCAGAATATACAATTTTATGTGATGCAATGGATAAAAATTATAATCCAGTATATGTATTAAAAGCTGGCATGACGAAAGCAGAATACGATGCTATGGGATTAAAATTTAGAAAAGGAAGTTGGATATATATAAATTTAGGAACATATGTAACAAATTCAACAAAATTCTATTCTACAGGAGAGATATATGATGGCAAAGCAGCATTAATGGATGCGAACAAGTGCCCGATGTATCAAGTAAATGGGGATGGAAAAATAAATGTTCATAGTACAGCAGGTACAATTACAGTGCCAAATCAAAAATACAGTACAATAATAGACAATGGATATGATAGAAGTACATATGTAAATGTATTTAGAGAATTAACACAATCGGATTTAATTATAGGTTCAGCTGAAATAATGATGTTTGATGCAAATAATGTGTATACTGAAGGTGGAGCGTTTACGGTAGCGATTAATGTAACCTTACAATATTGGGATATGTTAGGATCGTTTCAATTTGTACCAGGTTCGCTAATTTGGTCTAATCATGATTTGCCGGGCAGACTTGTAAAAGTACATTCTGAAGATGGATTTAATGTATATATCGTAGCAGAATAATAAATAGAAAGTGCGCAGAAATGCGTACTTTTTTCTTTGTACATTTGCAACAAACAACGGGTTGTGTTAAAATATATTAGCGTAAAGGAGTAAATTATGGTATTTAGTAGTGCGGTATTTTTATTTGGTTTTTTACCAGCTTTGTTAGGATTATACTTTCTAGCAAAGGATAAATATAAAAATTATGTGTTGCTTCTATTTAGTTTAATATTCTATGGCTTTGGTGGACCAAAGCTTTTAGCTATGATGATAGCGGTAGTAATGTTAGACTATTTAGCAGCATTGTTTATAGATAAAACAGAAAGTAACAAGAAAAGAAAATGGTTGTTAATACTTACAGTAGTATTAAATATAGGGACATTATTCTATTTCAAGTATACAGGCTTTGCTGTTGAAATAATTAATAGATTAGTAGGACTTAAAATTCCTGTACCTAATATTGTATTACCAATAGGTATATCTTTTTATACATTCCAAGCAATGAGCTATGTTATAGATGTGTATAAAAAAGAAGTTAAGGCAGAAAAGAATCCTTGCAATGTTTTATTGTATGTAAGTATGTTCCCGCAACTTGTTGCTGGCCCTATTGTTAGATATAAAACAGTAGCAGAAGAAATAACAAAAAGAACTATTACATTACAATCATTTACAGATGGTATAGAAAGGTTTATATTTGGTCTTTGTAAAAAACTAATAATAGCAAATAATACAGGGAAACTAGCAGATGTAATATTTGGCACTGAAGCGTTAGAAACGCCTTTAGCTTGGCTTGGAGCAATTGCTTACTCACTTCAAATCTATTTTGATTTCTCAGCATACTCAGATATGGCAATTGGACTTGGTAAAATATTTGGATTTAACTTTGAAGAAAACTTTAACTATCCATACATAGCTAAATCTGTTACCGAGTTTTGGAGAAGATGGCACATATCTTTATCTACATGGTTTAGAGATTATGTATATATACCACTTGGTGGAAATAGAAAAGGTGTATTAAGACAAATATTAAACTTGTTTGTTGTATGGGCTCTAACTGGTATTTGGCATGGAGCAGCAGTAAACTTTTTATTATGGGGATTATATTATTTTGCTTTCCTTATACTAGAAAAGTTTGTGCTTAAGAAATGGTTAGACAAGATGCCTAAATTCGTAGGACACATATACACATTAATAGTTGTATTATTTGGTTGGGTACTATTTAGATGTACTGGTATGACAGAGGTAATACGTGTACTTAAAGCGATGTTTGTACCATATGTAACAGATATTACATGGCAACAAGTAGCTATATACTTAAGTAGCTATGGTGCATATTTGCTAATGGGAATTATACTTTCTATTCCAGTATTTCCATGGATTAGAAATATTGTAATGACTAAATACAAAGAAAATATATTTATACAAATTATGTATTATGGATTTGTGCTTGGTATGTTTGTTATAGCAATAGCATTCTTGTCTCAAGCAACATATAATCCGTTTATATACTTTAGATTTTAGAGGTGAACCATGAAAGAAAAAATAATTAGAATAACATTTTGTTCTTTGTTCATATTAATTATTTTTGTAATGGCCATCATCACAATAACTAATAACAATGAACTAAGCAAAAAAGAGGGAAGAAGACTTACACAGTTCCCTAAAACAACAATAAAAAGTGTATTAAACACAGAATATTATACAGAATTAACAAATGCTTTTTCAGATCAACTAGCATTTAGAGAAGATTTTATTAAGCTATATTATCTTATGAATCTTCAAAGATATACAGGGGATGTAGTAAAGGGAGAAAATGATGAACTTTTCTTATCTCCACAAATATTCACGGATGAGACAAAAACAATAGCAAGTGTTGTTGATGTGGTAAAAAATGAGATGAATAAAGTGGCTAAAGAACTAACTGAAAATGGCTCTAAATTTATCTTTTTATCTATTCCTAGAAAAGATGTTATGATGGAAAAATATCTTCCAGAAACATATATTAAAGGAACAGAAACATATGTAAATACTGTTAAAACAATAGAAGAAAACAAAGGTGAATATATTGAGTTTATAGATGCGTATAGCATTCTAAAAGATAAAGTAGATGCTCCATATTATAAAACAGATCATCATATGAATATTAGAGGAGCATATCCTGTTTTTGAGTATCTAGTAGATAGAATAAACAAAGATGGATATAATATTAAAGTTGGTAAATTAGAAGAAGAATATGTAATAATATCTAAGGCTATAAATGGAGCTTTTAATAGAAAAGTAGGGCAAAGTGTAAAGGCTGGAGAAGAAGAATTAAATCTTGTATATATGGGTGAAGAAGTAACGTATGCAAGATGGGATGAGGGACAAAAAAATACAGTCCCTGTTCTTGGTGAAGGAAACGACTATGCTTCTGCATATATGGGAGACGATATGGCAGAAACAGTTATAGACACGAATAACGACGATGCGCCAAACATATTATTTGTGGGTTCATCCTATACCAATATCCTAGAAGCTTTATCTGTACATAAATTTAACAAGATGGTATCTATAGATTACAGACATAACAAAACAGGTAAAAGTATAGCAGACTATGTAAAAGAATATGATATAGACTATACTGTATATATTTGTTCTCAATCTACTGGAGCATTTAATATAGGTAGTATGAAGGAACATTTAGGTGTAAAA
>JAZOWO010000134.1:0-11237 GCA_045659265.1 Clostridia bacterium
TCTGTAATTTTATTATTATATTTATTTTCACTTTTTATTTTTCTTACCGTACTTTTCATATTTACCTCATATGAATAATACCATAAAACGAGATAATTTACATCAATTATCTCGTTTTTCTTCTATTTAATAAAATTAGTATATTTTATATAGCTATATTTATTGAATCCGCTATTATTTTTGTCATTTTGGTTATTAAACTATCTATTTCTTTTGGTGTCACCACCATATTGTTACACAATTTCTTATTTTTCCTTACACTAGATATATTAAGTTTATCTAGCATCTCATTTAACAATATTTCAGCATTAACTACAGTTGGTACACCTATAGCTATTACTGGTACTTTTAACGTATTTTTGTTTAACACTTTCCTTCTATTTCCCACTCCAGCTCCGGGGGTTATTCCTGTGTTACCCATTTGTATAGTCGTACCTATTCTACTAATGCTTTGTGATGCCAAGCTATCTATAACTATTATTAAATCTGGCTTTATTTTTTCTACTACACCCTCTATTATTTCTTCAGTTTCTATTCCTGTTGTACCTAAAACTCCTGGTGTTAATGCAGTTATTTCTCTAGTTCCAGGTTCTACTAGCTCTTTCATATATTTTATTACATGCCTTGTTACATTAATGTTTTTAATGACCTTTGGTCCTAAAGAGTCTGCTGTAACCATTTCATTTCCAAGACCTACAACCATAACTTTATTTATATTATTTTCTATTAACCCTACTAAAGCTTCACTTAACGCGCCAGTTACATCTTCTATTTCTTTTTCCTCTAATGTTAATACATCTTTTATCTCTAGCGTTATATATTTTCCTATATCTTTCCCTAAAGCTTGTTTACCATTTAAGTCTAAAACCTCTACAGTTGTAATAGTGTGTGTTTTACTTGCGCTTGTTTCAACCTTTATTCCGTCTATATAACTTAGGTTATATGTCTTTTTATATTCATCTACCCTTTCATCTGCCATATCTGTTATATATTTTGTTTTATTAATCTCCTTTTGCATAAAAAAACACCTCTTTAATATTATGTATTAAAAAGGTGTTTTTTATAAGTATACTGACTATTCGAATCTACGAATAATCTTTCTTTTTTCGAGACACTCGTGAAGATACTTTGCGATCTTCTCCGATTGATATTCAGGAATATTGGTAATTCCCATAGTCTCGATGGCTTTCATGCGCGATGCGAAATTGTTGCCGCAAAGTGCTGCCATGAAGCTTTTGTCTTCGTAACGACGTTTAGAAATTGCATCCTCAATGTTTCTTACAAGCTGCATCAGAAGTTCTTCGTTTCCCTTGAATGCCATAACGATATGGAAAGGAATATTGATTCTTCTTGAAATGGAGCCCATCTCTCTTGCAAATTCTCTCTTGGAATCGATTCTACCACGCATAGTGGAATAATATTCGTCAATCACCGTTTGCACAGTTTTGTTTTTGACCTGTACCAGGCCTACATATTGTTCAGTTATATATATAGTAATGTTATCGTGTTCATCCATGATTACAAGGTAATCGCCCTCGATAACTTTAAATTTCACTTTACAGTATGCATTTGCATTTTCAACAAAAACTTTTTCTAACGTGCCATTGGTGAAAGTCCGCTTTTTATAATCCGCGCTTCCAAAGAAACTCTTTTTCACAAGAGTAGTATAAGATGAGTCTAAACTATCAACGACGTTTACTGAAAACAAGCAGTTAGCGTATTTCTGCTTCTCAGTTCCCAGAATTTTCACGGTACTAAACCTCCTATTAAGAATATTTATATTGCTAAACTACGCAATATTAGTTTAACATAATTCTTAAAGAAAGTCAATAGCTTTAGCAGTTTTATGTCTACAATTATCAATATATATTTACATATTTAATATCAAACGTTTTAATCCCACTTCTATATCCATCTTTCCTGTTTTAGAATTTGAATCATATTCTTCAAATTCTAATAGTATATTTTCTATATCTTCTATTTTGTAATTAACACTTGCTGCTTTTAATTTCGAAAATACAAATGGGTGTATTCCAAGCTCTGTCGCAACATTTGTATTATATCCTTCTTTTCTTGACTTTTCTTCTAGAAGTTTAATCATATACATTTGTTTCATTTGCTTAAACAGCATACCCGTTATAATACCTGGATATGTTTTTTGTGCTAGCATATCTTCTAATATTTTTAATGCTTCTTTTTTCTTTTTAGCTAGAACCATATCTACAAGATCAAATATTTTTGCATCTAATGTTCTTGTACATATTTCATCTATTATCTCATTAGTAAGTTCTGCGCCTGGTTCTAAATACGCAACTATCTTCTTAAACTCATTGATTAATGTTTGTTTATCTTCTGTACAAACACTTACCATATATTCCGCCGTACTGTCTTTTACCTTTATCTTGTATGAATTAAGTGTTCTTATGATATAAAAAGCTGCATCTTTTGCATTAAGCTTTGCAAATTCTTGGCAAACAGCATTTTTTGCTAAAAACTTGTATTCTGCCGTTCTTTTATCCACACTATCCTCGACAAAAACGATTGCAAGTTCTGGATTAGATATGTTTTCTATAACTTCTTTTTTGAATTTTAATCCAACATTTTTTACTACTATTAATTTTTCTAATCCAAAAAACGAAACACTTTCTATTGCATCTTTTAATGTTTCTATATTAGTTTTATCTAACACAAAGAAATTTATTCCTAGTTCTAGATTTGAAAATGTTTTTTTCATTTTTTCTATGTAACGTTCTATATCATATTTTTCATCACCGAATAATAGATATAGTCCTTTAACACTGTTATTTTTAATATGATCATCTAATATGCTCATTTACAAACTCCTCTATTTTTTCTAAAGACCTATTTGCATAAATAGTATATCTTTCTTTTTTATCTTTAATCTTGTTTTCAAGTGGTGGTACAATTCCAAAGTTTGCATTCATTGGTGCATAATCTTTATTTTCTGTACTTACATATTTACTTAGTGCCCCTAAAATTGTAACCTCATCAAATAAACCTAGCTCCTCTTTATCTGTCTTGAAGCTTTCTATTATGTTGTATGCTACCATAAGTCCACTTGCCGCAGATTCAACGTAGCCTTCCACTCCGCTTATTTGTCCTGCGAAGTATATATTTTTATTATCCTTCATTCTAAAGTCTTTATTTAGCGTTTTAGGGCCGTTTATGTATGTATTTCTATGCATTACCCCATAACGTAAGAATTCCATATTTTCAAGACCAGGTATTAAACTAAATACTCTTTTTTGTTCACTAAATTTTAAGCTTGTTTGGAATCCTACTAGATTAAACATAGTTTCTTCTTCATCTTCTGCTCTTAGTTGAAGTACAGCATACGGTTTTGTTCCATCTTCTCTATATAGTCCAACTGGTTTTAATGGTCCAAACACTAAAGTTTGTTCTCCACGTCTAGCTAAAGATTCTACCGGCATACAACCTTCAAAGTGTTCTATATTTTCTAAAGAATCGAACTCATGACGATTTGCACTTTCTGCATTTATTAAAGCATCGTAGAAAATGTCATATTCTTCTTTAGACATAGCTAAATTTAAGTAATCTCCTACTCCAACTTCACCGTATCTATCTTTTCTATACGCTTTAGTCATATCTATGCTTTCTTTAGTTATTATTGGTGCTGCTGCATCATAAAAATACAAGCCTTCATCACCAACAAGTTTAGCTATGCTTTTAGATAACGCATCACTTGTTAAAGGTCCTGTTGCTATTACAGTTATACCTTCTAAATTATTTATATCTTCTACTTCTTCATAAATAACTTCTATATTCTTCTCTGCTTTAATTTTATTTGTTATATATTCTGCAAATTTTTCTCTATCTACTGCTAAAGCATTTCCCGCTGGAACTTTTGAACTATATGCAGCTTCTACAAAAAGGCTACCAAGTCTTCTCATTTCTTCTTTTAGAAGTCCACATGCATTTGTTAAAAGCTCAGATTTTAATGAATTACTACATACTAGCTCTCCAAATTTATCTGATACATGAGCTGGACTTTTCTTATTTGGTTTCATTTCATAAAGTCTTACTCTTATTCCATTTTTGCTTAATATATATGCACACTCAGTACCTGCTAAGCCTGCCCCTATTACATTTACTATTTTCTCCATTTTGTCTCCTTTTAATACGCTACTCTATTTATACAATATATGACTTTTATTTTAGTAAACAGCCATATATTTCGACATCTATTTTTATGCTATTATACTATACTTTAAGAGTATTCTCAAGTAGAGTACATTTACCTTTTTCATAAATCCTTTTTTATAATATATTAAATATATTACTCTCAGTGGAGTAGCTACATTAGCTACTCCTTATTTGACATTTTCACCCGCTAATGCTATACTAAAAAAGCTTTTAATATTCTATGTAAAAATAATTTTAAACAGGAGGAATTATGAAAAAAGAAGATGATAGGGTCTTCAAAGAAGCAATTGCTTACGAAAGAACAAAGAAATGGCATTTAGCTTTTGCAGACAAGGAACCAAAGACAGGTCGGAAATTTAAGTGTACCACACTTTTTATTCATTACAACATCGTAGCCAAAACAATCATTAAAACTAACGCATTAGTCCAAAACATCGAAGAGGGTCTTTATTTAATAAGCAACCCATTTGAGTCTTTCCATCTGTGCATGAATCCTAAGAAATACAAATGTGTACACACTTACATTGGATTCATGAATACCATTCCTACTACAGATACAACTCCGTATATATATGTCTATGATATTAAAGATAGCCAACCTAGAGAAGTTCCTCATCTTATGGATAAAACTTTGGTTGTTAAAATCTTAGATAAAGACTTATATTACGTGACAACCTTAGGTGGTAAAGCTTATTATATTTTCGTCCGTAACGAAAAGAGATAAGACAGGTTTAAAAACCTGTCTTTTTTTCGACAAAAATAGTCTTTCTTTTTGCAAACACAGTATATTTTTCGACAATACAAAATACATATTAGTAATATAATTTAGTTGTATTACAGAATAGTAATACATATTACCTTTATATACCCTCAAATATTTATTTTATATTATTACCCCTGAAGAGACTTACGTCTCTTCTCTTTTTATGTCTCCTTGATTTTTCCAAAACCTTATGATATAATACTTTTTGTTAATAGCGCATATTCAAAAAATAATTTTTATGGAGGTTTTATGACTAAGACGGAGAAATTCATCACAGAAAAGCGCAATCAGAAGTTATTTAAGAAGGACTGGAAGATTGTTTTGTTCTTCCACGACAAATTGTCTATTGGCAAAAAAGTACAAGTTTTTGAGCTTGCTTCAAAAGAAGGAAGTTTTGAAGCATTCTTAACCGATGGTCTTCTTTCCATTGACTTTGCATCTGAAGAGTACACCATGATAAACACTGGTCCCTGCAGATACATTGCCTTCAACGCACTTCATTACGCTGGTTCTGAACTCCCCTACGCTTTCGCTACAGACACACCCATTCAAAACGCACCGCTTAACATCTCTATCGTAAACTTGAGCGACAACGGCCCTGCATTCATCGACACAACTGTATTTGTAACAAATCTTCAGAAGATGAAGGATAATCTGTATCACATTTTCACCGAAACAGATGATTACTTCATTGCAGTTGAATAAACACAAAAGTTAACCCGCAACAAATTGTTGCGGGTTAATTATTTGTTATTTTGTTTTCTACAATTTCTCCTCTTAATAAATTGGGTAAATATTTAATTGTATATTCTTGGCCTATATTTATTTCCTTATAATTAATTACAATATATATTTCCTCTCCAGTTTTATTTTCCCTTATTTTAACTTCTTTTCTATTTCCATCATCAGTGGCTACGCTAACAATTTCTCCCGTTACATAACTATAGTCATCATTTATAATTGCCGGTAAATCTTTAATACATGGTAGCACTATTAATAAAAAACCGCCTATTACCAGTGTAAAATAAATACATCTCGCAAATATCTCAAATACCAACTTATGCTTTTCTATAAAGTCTTTTTCTTTTTGAGTAAGATTTTTCGATGGTTGTATTGTATACTTTTTGCCAAACAAATAACCTTCAAATAAAAATACTAAGAACAAGAAAATAATTAAGCCACTAGATAAATAAGAAGATACTATCGGATCACCCATATGAACATATGCGCTAAATATACTTATACATATAACTCCTATTGCAAAACGAACCAACTCCACAAAACCACTCCTCTATTGTTAATATTATGTTTATTTTCTAGTAACATTATATCATATTTGTAACTGCATTTAAATATAATATTTTTTTATTTGCCAAAAAAGCGAGGTCATTTCTAACCTCACTTTGCTTTTTATTTAATCTTTATTTAAGCTTCATTGACACAAGTTTAGATACACCATATTCTTGCATTGTTACACCGTATACTGATGTTGCAACTTCCATTGTTCCTTTTCTATGCGTTATTACTATAAATTGTGTCTCATCTGAGTATTTTTCTAGATAACTTGCAAATCTTGCAACGTTAATATCATCTAGAGCTGCTTCTATTTCATCTAGAACACAGAATGGAGGTGCTTTTATTTTTAGTATTGCAAATAATATTGCTATAGCTGTTAAAGCTTTTTCTCCACCAGATAATAACGACATGTTTTGTAGTTTCTTTCCAGGTGGTTCTGCTTCTATTTCTATTCCACTTTCTAGTATATTTTTATCGTCTACTAGTTTAAGTTCTGCTCTACCACCACCGAATAACTCTTTGAATACAACCTTAAAGTTTTCGTTTATTTCTTTAAATTGTCTTGCAAATTGTGTCTTCATTACTGCAGTTGTGTTTTCTATTAAGTTTTCTAGTTTAGCTTTAGTTTCTTCAAGATCTATTTTTTGTTTAGATATGAATTCACCACGTTCTTTAAGTTCCTTAAATTCATCTATTGAACTTACTGTAACTTCGCCTAGCCCCTTAATCTCAGATTTAAGCTTACTTGCTCTTTGTTCAAGTTTTGTTTTAGATAGTTCGTTTAGTGCATCTAAAGCTTTATTGTATTCTCTTGCAGAAGATATTGTAAGTTCATATTCTTCCCACATCTTAATCTTTAGAAGTTCTGTATCACTATCGTATTTGTTTTTCTTAGCATCTACTTTATTCTTTTCATCTCTTAATTTTTCTAGAGTCTTCATAGAATCAAAAGTTTGCTTTTCTATTTCACTTTGTTTAGCAATGTTCGCTGCTTTATCTTCTTTAAGTTTTTCTACTTCAAGTTTTAATTCTTCAGATTTAACTTTTAATTCTTCTATAGCTTTCTTATCTTCTTCATTCTTAGATTCACTTTCATTTAAAGTATTTTCATACTCTTTAATTAAGTCCTTCTTTCTTTCGATACTTGCCATAAAGGAATTAATATCTTGTCTTATCTTATCTACCATTTCATCAATAGCAGCTTCAGATTCATCAAATGAAGATAACGAAACTTTAAGGTTCATTATATCTTCGTTTAAGAAGTTTACTCTTTCTTCTTTTTCTTTGTTAAATCTTGCATATTCTGAAATTACTTCTAAGTGTTTAGAAATCTCTTCATTTATGCTATCTATCTTCTTATTTAGTTCTGTTATATCAAAGTTTAAATCTTTGTTTTCTGATTCAAGTTCAAGTTTTTCTTGTTCTTTATTTTTTCTTGATTCTTTAATTTTAACTGCATCACGTAATACAGCATTTAATCTTTCTTCTATAACACTGTAGTTAGTATTAACAACTGTGTATTCATCAGATAATGAATTTAGTCTTTCTACAACTGTTTCATATTTGCCTTTATCTTTTTCTATGGCTTTCATATGATCGTTATATTCTTTTTCTAATTTTTCTAGTCTTTCTTTGTATTCATTTATCTTTCTATTACGTCCTACAAGAGTCATTTGTTTTCCTTCAGATTTACCACCTGTAATACTTCCTGTAGTTGCAATTATTTCACCATCAAGTGTTACTATCTTAGCACTATTTTTAGATACTTTAGAAAGCTTAATACCATTTTCTATTGTGTCTACAACTATTGTTCTGCCTAGTGCTAAACGAACTGCTGGTTCATATTTAGAATCGAATTTAACAAGTTCTATTGCATTTCCTATATATCCTGTTTCTTTCTTTACTTGTGATGGAATATCTTCTTTATATACCTTAATACTTTCAAGTGGTAAGAAAGTTGCTCTTCCTAGCGCACCATCTTTTAAGAAGTTTACTAGGTCTTTTGCCATACTATCTTTATCTACAACTATATTTTGTACATAACCACCCATTGCAATTTCTATTGCTTTTTCATATTTTTCTGTTGTTGAAATTAAGCTTGCAAGTGTTCCAAATACATGTGCTTTGTATTTTTCATTTCTTCTTGAAAGATCTATTATACTCTTAACACTACGTGTATATCCTTCACTTTCCGCTTCAAGATTTACCATATAGTTTAATTTAGAACGAGTTTCCAATATTCCTTGTTTATACTGATTCTCTTTTTCTGAGAATGTACTAAAGAATTCTTCAAGTCTTGCTTTTTCTTGTCTTAAAGATTCGACTTCATCTTTTAATGTATTTCTAGATTTAGCAATTTTCTCGAATTCGCCTCTAACTTCTTCTTCACGAAGTCTTAAGCCATCTGAACTTGAAATATCTCCTCTTGCTTCTTTAGCTATTGTATCTATTCTTTTTATATTTGTTTCTAACTTCATTTCTGCTGTAGCAATCTTAAGTTTTAGTTCAGAAATATTTTCTTTTAGAGATTCAACTGTTCTTTTTAATTCTTCTATTTCAAGCTCTTTATCTGACATATTAGCAGTTATTTCTTTTAGTTCTTCTTGTTTTTCTTTTAGCTCAGTTTCAAATCTTTCTTTATTCTTTTCTAAATTATCTTTCTTAGAAGAACGAGTTATTATTTCTTGTTCTAGAATAGCAATACTAGTATCGCTACCTGCAATTTCTTCTTTAAGCTTGTCTATGTTTTCTTTGTTTAATGCCACTCTATCGTCATATGCTTCTACTTTAGATACAAGTCTATCTATTTCATTAAGAGATGCATAATATGCTTCTTGAGTAGTTTCTATAGCTTGAAGAAGTTCTTCTAGACATACTCTTGTTTCATCACTTGTTCTTTGAGCTGTAGATACTTCTTGTTCTTTTTCATCTATACTTGCTTGTAATGCTTCTAGCTTTTCTACAAGAACATCCATATCTTCCTTAGAACTATCTATAAGGTTTAAGAATAACTTTACATCTATCCCCTTTAATTCTTCTTTTAGTTCTAGATATTTTTTAGCAGTTTCTGCTTTCTTTTCTAATGGTCCTAAGTTGTTTTCTATTTCTGTTAATATATCTCTAACTCTATCTAGATTAGTGTTTGTATGTTCTAATTTTCTTAAAGCTTCATCTTTTCTAGTTCTGTATTTAACAATTCCAGATGCTTCTTCAAATATACTTCTTCTATCTTCAGATTTAGAAGATATTATTGAGTCTATTTTACCTTGTCCAATGATACTATATCCATCACGACCTACACCTGTATCCATGAATAACTCTTGAATATCTTTAAGTCTTACATTAGATTTGTTTATTAAATACTCACTTTCACCGCTTCTATATACTTTTCTTGTTACAACAACCTCATCAAATTCTAAAGGAAGACTGTGATCACTATTATCTAATACCAGTGAAACCTCAGCAAGACCAAGCATTTTTCTATGCTTAGTCCCTGCGAAAATTACATCTTCCATTTTAGAACCTCTAAGGCTCTTTGCACTTTGTTCTCCAAGTACCCATCTAACCGCATCAGATATGTTACTCTTACCGCTTCCATTTGGTCCAACTATTGTTGTTATACCACCATCGAATTCGATAATTGTTTTATCTGCAAACGATTTGAAGCCTTGTACTTCAATTCTTTTTAACTGCATTTATTACCCCTCTTATTACATTAAGCCGTATTGTCTACTGCTTCCTCTAAATGTGTTTGTACACATCTTCTTCCATAGGTTATATTCTTCCATATGTGATGGAATTATTTCTATGTGGTATGAATCTTTAGATAATTTAATTACCCTTGCTATATCTAATTCTTCATAGTTTACGTTTATTAATTTACGTGATTCGAAAGTTATATATGTTTGTCCTAGTTTGTGAGATAACATTGCTTCGTTATCCATATATTTTTCCCCAGAATTAACATCTATTACTTCAAGTTTTATTTTAGTTTCTTTGTATTTACCATCTTCCCTTTCTACTAGTGTAGCGTTCTCCATTACATCAAAGAAGTCTGGTATCATCTCACGAATATATGTTGGAACTTTAACTGCATCTGCATCTCTTCCCTTAGTTGCTTTCTTTGGAAGCTCCATTATTATATTAGATACTTTAGTTAAATCTATCTTTTTAGAAGCAGGTTTGTTTTCTTCTTTTTCCTTAGCTTCTTTCTTTATTTTCTTTTCTACTTTTTTCTTATCTAATTTAACTGTTTCTTTTTCAAAAAGAAGTTCTTCTAAATCTATTATCTCATCAGAAACAACGTATTCTTCCTCTTCTTCTACAAGAGGTACTTCTTCAGCATCAACACCAAGATTTGCTTCTTGTTCTAAAGCTTCAGTAAGGTCAAGTACATGTTCTTCCTTCTTTTCTACCTTAGTCTCTTTTTTCTTAGTATCTCCAACTAAGCCTACAGATATATCATCTATAGTGATATCCATATCACTTAGGTCAATTTCAAAAGCTACATCTTTGAATTTATTTAGTTCAACTTTTGGAAGTTTTTCATCATCTACATAATCTTGTTTAGTTTCTTCTACTTCATCTTCGACTACTTCTTTTTTAGCTGGTTCTTTATTTCCTAAAAGTTCAGCTATACTTGGAACATTGTGTAGATATTGTCTTGAACTAAATATCTTTTTATTCTCACTTAACTCAGCAATTTTTGCTTTAGTTAATTTTTCTACTTTGTCTTTTATTTCTTTAGTTAATGTATCTATGAATGCTGCATATTCTTTTTTATCTTTAATTAAATCATATGTTACACATGTATACATAGTTGTATCTGTTTCAAGAACACTGTCTGTTATATCTCCTGCAAAAGTTAAAACTACTGCTTCATCTTCATACTCAAATACAAATACGTTTGCGTTAAGTTCATTATCTTCGTTATTATCCCACACAGATACATTCTTAGAATATGTTATTATATTATCTAGTATTTTCTTAGTAG
>JAZOWO010000135.1:0-39276 GCA_045659265.1 Clostridia bacterium
TAATTATGGATAAATATGAAGAATATTACTCAGAAATTAAAGCAAATAGAGCTGTAGTACTTGAAGTATTAAGAGTAGAAAAAACTAAGTTTAACAAGACTCTAGAAAATGGTCTTAAAGAATTTGAAAAAGAAGTATCTAGATTACAAGGAAACGCAATAAACAAAGATATGGCATTTAGATTATATGATACTTTTGGATTCCCACTAGAATTAACAGTAGAACTAGCAAGTGAAAAAGGAATTACTGTTGATGAAGAAGGATTCAAAGAAAAATTCAAAGAACACCAAGAAAAGAGTAGAGCTGGCTCTGAAGCTAAATTTAAAGGCGGTCTTGCTGGAAATGGTGAAATGGAAACTAAGTACCACACAGCAACTCACTTATTAAATGCAGCACTAAAGAGAGTAGTTGGACCAGATGTACATCAAAAAGGTTCAAACATAACAGCTGAAAGAATGCGTTTTGACTTCTCATGTGATCACAAATTATCTGAAGAAGAAAAAGCAGAAGCAGAAAAACTAGTAAATGAATGGATAGCAGCAGCTATAGATGTTGTGGTAGAAGAAATGCCTAAAGATGAAGCTATTAAATCTGGAGCAGAGTGTATGTTTATAGAGAAATATCCAGATGTTGTAACAGTATACACAATTGGAGATGTTTCTAAAGAACTATGCGGTGGACCTCACGTTAAGAATACAAGTGAACTTGGTAAATTTGTAATTAAAAAAGAAGAAGCAAGTTCAGCAGGAGTAAGAAGAATAAAAGCTATTCTAGAATAGGAGTAAATTATGGATTGTATATTTTGTAAAATATTAAATGGAGAAATTCCTAGTAAAAAAGTTTATGAAGATGAATTTGTTTACGCATTTTATGATATAAATCCTATGGCACCAGTACATGTAATAGTTATACCAAAAGAACATATTGAATCTGCAAATAGCATAGATGAAACTAATTCAATTAATGTTGCTAAAGTATTTGAAGCAATACCACAAGTAGCAAAAGAATTAGGTTTAGAAGATGGCTATAGAGTAATAACTAACATTGGTGAAAATGGTGGACAAACAGTTAAGCATATACATTTCCACATACTTGGTGGAACAAAGCTTGCTGGTAAGTTAGTATAAAAGCGGTGGTTCAGCCGTTAAAGTGGAACTTAAAAAGAGGTTAGAGCTAAGCTTTAACTTCTTTTTTGCAACTTTATTTAATATTACTGTTATGTATATATGAAAGCAGGTAATTATGGAAAAGAATTCAGATGAAAAGATATATATCGAATATTTAAATGGAAATAATGAGTCGTTAGAAAAGTTATATGCACTGTATAAAAACAAGCTTGTATACTTTGTAAATAACATTGTAAAAGACTATGAAAAGGCAGAAGATATTGTACAAGATACCTTTATATATGTAATTGAAAATACAAAGAAAGAAGATGTATCTTTTAAGTATTACATATATTTGGTAGCCAAAAGTAAAGCTCTTAATTATATAAACAAGGAAAATAGAAGAAAAGAAATAGTAGATAAATACTTTAGTGGAAACGAAGAAGTTTTGGAAGAAGATTTGTTAGATGTTATAGCCACTAAAGAGAATAAAGAAAAAGTATTAAGTGCTATAGATGAACTTGAAGATAAATACAAAAATGCAATATATCTTGTATATATAGAAAAAATGTCATATGAACAAACGGCTGAAATTCTTGGACAAACTTTAACTAATACAAAAACAATTATATATAGAGGTAAAAACAAGTTAAGAAAAATCCTGCTTAAGAAAGGATTAGATGATATGAATAAAGTTACAAAAGTGTTTATTTTAGCAGTGCTAATCATGTTGGGTATGACAGGAGTAGTATTTGCAGGAATTAAGATATACAAAATGTTTAATACTAATTATAAAGTATCAATGAAGCCTACTTTTGAAAGCACTATAGACAAAAATACAGCTAATAATCTATGGGTAGGAACATTAGATCTAGCTTGGAGTGAATTAAAAGACACTTTAGGAAAAGAAAAAATTGAATTTGAAGAAAGTATAGATATAGTAAATGAACTTAATAATAGCTCATTTGGAAAAGAAAATTTAGATAAAGAAGACTATGTTGTAAATGTAACAAAAACAGATATGAATGGATATAAAATAGAAGCTGAACTAAATAAGACACTTACATTTATAGAGTCTTTTGATAATCTTACTGATGAAGAAGATAAGCCATTTGGTAAAGGCACAGAAAATGTAAAATGGTTTGGGATAAATAACGCAAGTAAAGAAAAACTAAATAAAAATGTACAAGTTTTATTCTATGATGAAGGAGATAATGAGAATAAAGAATTTGCAGTTAAATTACAAACACAAGAAGGCGATGAAATTATATTATATAAAACAAAATCAGATAAATCTTTTGATGAAATGTATAAAGTAGTGAAACAAAAAGCGGAGCAATATAAAGGTAGTAAGAAATTCACAAATGATGACGAAATATTGATTCCATATGTAAGAGTAAATGGATTAATTAGTTATAACGAACTTTATGGAAAAACAATAAAGGATACAAATGGATTAATCATGTATGATGTTGTACAAAAGGTTAATTTTTATCTAAATGAAAAAGGTTGTAATTTAAAGAGTTCATTAAGTATGGCAACGGAATATTTAAGTGCAGGAAATAGATATTTTTATTATACAGACACGTTCGTAATATTCATGAGAGAGGGAGAAACAGATAAACCATATTTTGCACTTAAAGTAGATGATGACAATATAATCGAGAAAAAAGAAGAAAGCAATTTACCTAAAATAGTAGATTTTACAGTTGTAGAACCTAAATCAGCTACTAATATACAAAAAGGTGAATATAAATTTTTCGAGGATGAAAAGTATGAATACTATTATGAAAGTAAAAAAACAAAATATGTTGTAGTATTCTTTAATAATGGGGATATGATAACAGTAGAAGAAGCGCTTAAGAATGGTAAAATAACAATTAATATCTTAGATGATTATGGTGTAGAATATATTAAGAAGGAAAAAGTAATAGGTAAGTGTGGAACAATAATAGAATAGTATAAATACAAGATAAAGTAATAACATTAATATAGTTATTACTTTATTTGCATTTTTCGACAAATTCATATATAATATGCTCACTAGGTGGTAATATGTTAAGACTAGTTGTAGTAAATCCTGTTTGTGGTAACGCAAAAGGTGAGAGATACTTAAAAGGTATAAAAAAGGTATTTGAGAATATTAAAAAAGATGGATTAATACCAAATGATGAAGTTGTATTTGAACTAACAAAATGTGTAGGGGATGCAACTGTAATTGTTAAGGAATATATTAAGAAGTATGCTAAAGAGGAAATTGTGGTATATGTTGTAGGTGGAGATGGAACTTTAGGTGAAGTTGCTACTGCATGTATAAATGTACCTAATATTTCTATCGTAGCAATCCCAAAAGGCACAGGAAACGATTTTTCTAGAATGCTAAACGAATATACCGGGATGAGAAAAATAATACGTAGAAGCCTTGTAAACGAGCCTGAAATGGTGGACAGTATATTGTTTAACAAAGATAAGATTTGCATTAATGTATTAAATACAGGATTAGATGCTGCTATTGCAGATAATATGAATTTATTTAGAAAATGGAGATTTTTATCTGGTAGTATGAAATACAAATTAGCAATTGTGTATACATTATTTAGAGCTAAACAGTATAGACTAAAGATAAGAGTAGACGATAAAGTATTTAAAGGTAAATATACTCTTGCAGCTATAGGTAATAGCAAATATTATGGTGGTGGAATTAAGATTTTACCTAATGCAGATATGTCTAATGGAATACTTGAAGTATGTTTAATTGATGCAACAACAATGCTTCAAAAATTAAACTTCTTACCTAAACTTATGAAAGGTAAGCATGAGGGACTTCCTGTTGTGCATATGTTAGAAGGTAAAGAAATTAGTGTTGTATCATATAAAAAGATACCAGTAAGTATTGATGGTGAAATAATACACACTAATAGATTTAAGGCTAAAATATTAGAAAAAAGTATCAAAATAATAAAAACACTTGACAAATAATGATAAATAATATAAAATAATTTGTGTTCGGTGGATATAGCTCAGTTGGTTAGAGCGCCAGGTTGTGGCCCTGGAGGTCATGGGTTCGACTCCCATTATTCACCCCACAAAACAATATATTGGGATGTCGCCAAGTGGTAAGGCACCACACTTTGACTGTGGCATTCGTTGGTTCGAATCCAGCCATCCCAGCCAAGTAACATATCTCGGAAACGCTTAAACATAGCGTTTCTGAGATTTTTTAATATGTGATTCACATATTTTTATATTTTAAATAAAAATATGTTCATAAAATAGAAATGATATAACAAAAGTTGATTGAATAATATATTTTATTATAATATAATTAGGTTAGAGGGGAGTATAATTTAACTTATGAAAAATTATTATGATATATTAGAAGTAAGTCCTAATGCATCAGAAGAAGTTGTAAAAATGGCATATAAAGCATTGGTCAAGAAATATCATCCAGATGTTATGGGCGAAGCAGGAAATAATAAAATAAAAGAAATAAATGAGGCTTATGAGGTTTTAATCAATCCGGAAAAAAGAAGACGATACGATATAATTAACGGGAATATTAATGAAAAAGAACAAGATGCTGAAGATGTAAATATAAATAATTATACTCAAGCTAATTACTCATATACTCAGACAGAAGAGAATGTAGATAAACAGGTGTTTAACAGTGACAGTTTAAATCAAAATAATACTACATTAGTTATTAATCATAAGTGGATAAGTTTATTTGTTCTTTTTTTGTTTGTTTTGAGTATACATTCCATAGTGTCAACAATAAGCAGGTTAGAATCAAATATGAATTTATATCCTGAAGTTAATAATAGCGGTGTTAATATTAGTACACCGGATATAAATATAAGCAACAATAATGTACAGAATGTTGTCGTAAATGCAAAAACATTTAAATTAGGATCTCCACAAGAATATGTACAAGAAGTAATGGGCGTACCAGATAGGATTGATGATTATAGTTATTTTTCATATTGGTATTATGGTTCGTCTGAAATAAAGTTTGATGAGAATGATAAAGTTTGTGGATGGGATAATAATGGTAATTTAAAAGTAAATCAAGGAAAGCAAGCAACAAATAACACATTCTATTTAGGCTCTACTCAATCACAAGTGATTAATGCAATGGGCACACCAAATAAAATAGATGATTATAGTTATTTTTCATATTGGTATTATGGTTCATCTGAAATAAAGTTTGATGAGAATGATAAGGTTTGTGGATGGGATAATAATGGTAATTTAAATATAGCACAAACCCAAAAGGTAGCTAATAGTACATTTAAATTAGGATCAACAAAAGAACAAGTTGCAAATGCGATGGGAATACCCGATGGAATAGATGATTATAGTTATTTTTCATATTGGTATTATGGTTCATCTGAAATAAAGTTTGATGAGAATGATAAAGTTTGTGGATGGGATAATGGAAGTATCCCTTTAACTATCGGATATTAATTATATAGGCTCTATAAAAGTAATAGTTATTACCAATGAAAAACAATTAAATTTAATATAATTGTTTAACTAAAATTAATTTAACAAAACCAGATTTATCTGGTTTGTGGAGAGCTACTATCCAGCTATACCAGCCAAGTGTGAACACTCGTAAGAGTGTTCTTTTTTGTATATTATATAAGAATAAACCTACACAAATTATAGTGTGTAGGTTTATTCTTTAATATCTATGTTTTCAAAAATCGGATCATTGAAGAAATCTTTTAGTTTTATATCTAACGCTTCACATATAAATTCGATTATATCTATTCTTAAAAAATTTCTTTTTCCGGCTAAAAATTTTGATAGAGTAGCTCTAGATATTCCAGCAAGAAAACTTAATTTAGAAACAGTTAAATTTCTTTCGGCTATTAAATTGTTTATTCTTATTCTAATTGCTTGTGCTAAATCCACGAAAACCACTCCTTATACAACACGGTTGTTTATATGGATTGTATCAAAGTTAATTAAAAGTTTTGTTGACAATTGCCAACAAGTAAGTTATTATTTAATAAAGGAGAAAAATATGGAAAAAAATAAAGTGATAGATTATTTAAAAGATTTTTGGAGAGATATTGTAAATATTGAAGGAAGGATAACAGGAAAAGACTTTTTTATAACTTATCTATTATTAGCGTTAGTTTCAATTGTATTGTTTGTAAGTGTAATAGGTATAGTTTTATTACCAATTTTCTGGCTAATATGCTTAGTAGGAATATTTACAATGGCTATGAGAAGATTAAACGATATAGGAAAAAGCAGATGGTATATAATACTGCTATTTATCCCGTTTTTAGTTAATATAATTTTCTTAATATATTTATGGTGTAGTCCAAGTAAAAGTATTGGCGAAAACGAGAATGAAGAAGTAAAAGTTTCAAGTGAAACGGAAAAAACTAAAAAGAGAAAGAAAATTATTTTTTAGTTAAAAGTGAGGTAAGTTTATGATAATTAATACGGATCCGATTAAAGATTTAGGTTTTATGATGATTATAGGCACGTGCTTTATTGGTGCAACTCTTTGTACTACAAATGTGTTTATGAATGGAGAAATAGACCAAGTTTTACGTCTTGTACTGTTAGTCGGCGCAGTTATTTCTTTAATATTAGGAATAATAACTACAATAAAATTTAACAAAAGTTCAAAAGAAAAAAATAAAATTATAAAGGGATTACTAAAGTATAAAAAATTTATGGTTGCTACTAATCAATATACAATCACAGCTATTGCAGAAGAATTTGACGAAACAGAAGAAGATGTAGAAAAATTTATACAAAAAGCTATAGATGAACATATACTTTTAAATGTTTATTTATCTAAAAAAACAAAAGAATTATTATTAATACATAAAAAGAATACTTCTAATAAGGCAAAGATTAATCAACAAAACGTTAGTGTAGAAAATAATGTTATTATAAATGAAAAGAGCGAGTAAACGGGGATGAATCTTATGGATAAAAATCAAAATATTAACATAAATTTTAATATTAAAATTAATAGAAACAAACTTATTTTAATTATCGTATTATTAATTGGGGTTCTAATAGCAGTTAGATGTTATAATGTAAAAGATTATATAGGTGAATGGGAAGGTACATATGTTAATCAATATTCAGATGGAACAAAGGGATTAGTACCCGGAAAGATAGTCGAAGATTATATTGTGAAAATAAACTTTTGGGGAGTTGTAGAAATAGAAAATTATTGGGGGCTATTTGAACAAAAAGAGAAAAATGGATTATACACTGAAAGTTTTTCAAATAAATCAAACTTATCAGGCTACCTATTTAAAAAACACGGTAAGACATATTTAAAATATAATGAATCGGATAATAAAAAAATAGCGGAACTTGAATGGATTAATTATAATAAAATAAATATGATTTTATCAGACTATGAAGTAAGTTTAACAAAATAAGGAGACAATAAATGAATGATTTAAGATTACCGCTTTGGGGTGCAGTGCTTTTAGTAGTATTTTTCTTTTGCATGGGAATGTGGCAAATTGCATTAATTAATATAGGATTATTAGTAGTTCAGGTACTAGGAAAAGTCTTTTTTGATTTGGATGGAAGAGCGACTGTATTTTTGTTAGCGATAGTAATTTTGTTAATTGCATGGATTGCTGGTGCGTTTTAATATATGAAATATAATAAGTTTGAAAATATTAAATAACTAAAAGGATGCTGGTGATTACACCAGTATCTTTTTATACATATATTTAACTTTTTTCAATTGACAAATCATTAATTTTTTTGCTAGTATATATAGTATACATAAGGGGGAATATATATGGAAAATACAAAGAATAAGTCAAGAGTTATATGGATTGTGTTAGCTTTTGTATTATTATTAGCTATAGCAGTAGCTGGATATTTTTATTCAACAGCAACAACTACTGTAAATGTATATAGAAAAATAGTAACTGGCACAGTAAATAACGTTTTTGACACACAAAAAACAACAAAAAGAACAAAAACAAGTGTAGACATGATGATAGATTGTGATATGGATTTAATAGACACAGAGCTATATAAGGTGCCTACAATTAAAATAATGAAGGATACAACGTTAGCATTTAATGTTCAAGCGGATCCTGAAACTAATAAGGCAGTAGTTCATGTAAAATCTAAATATGAAAATGAAAAATTATTAGATGCATCAATTTTTATGAATCTTAAAGAATCTAAAGCATATTTATATGCGAAAGATCTTATAGATAACTACATAGAGTTTGAATTAGAAGAACAAGAAACAACAACTGAGCCAACTGAAGAAGAAAAAGTAAATAAAATAGCTATGGCAAAAGCTGAAATGATTCTAAAAGAAGAACTTTCTGAAATAATAACTGAAGATATGTGTACTACAGAAGATGGTGTGCATGTATTAAGAACTACAAGTACAAAACTTATAGAAAACCTAAAACTGGTTCTCGGAGAATTGAAAGCAAATGCAGAATTTTTAGAATGTTATGAAAATCCTGAAGAAATAAAGGAAGCTTTAGATTCAATAAAGAAAATGTTAGATACAGATTTAGTCGAAGAATTTAATATAGAAGTAAGATTGGAATTAAGCTTTTTATTAAAAATGAAATCTTTAACAGTTAAATTGTATAATAAAGATATGGATATAGCATATACATTAAATGATGAAGCATCTGTATTTAATGTAAAAGCAAATGGTAAAGATGTTGCAACAGCTAAATTAGAAGTTGTTGATGGAGAAACTACAGATAACATTAAAGCTTCTTTGGATATAGCAGAACTAGGTAAGTGTGCGGTAACTGTTGAAATATCTACTAAAGAAATTGAAGCTATAGATGAAGTTGATACAACTAAAGTTAAGAACTTTAATCAATTATCTATGTTCGATCTAATGGGCCTTGCAGCAAAATTAGAACAAGGTAAAATGGGCGAAGTAATAGAACTATATAACGATTATAATCAAGCTATTATAGATAAAGCAAATCAAGCTGTACTAAATACTAATGTTGCTACAATAAATGACAAATTAACATTAGCATATGTTGATTTAAAAATGGAATATATGTCAGTTGCAGATTTTACTTCATTAAAGAACATTACTGTTGAAGGCAAAAAATACGCAAACGTAGAAGCATATTATAAAGCGATAGTACCAGAAATAGATGAAAAATCATCTAAATATGAAGTGCCAGAAGGATATGAGTTAATAATAAGCGCTAATGGTTCTGCAGCAGTTCAAAAGAAAGAAGTTAGTGGAAGTAGTGATCCTATAATAGATAAAGCAAATCAAGCAATAGAAACAACAAATCTAACACAAGCGCAAAATCTTGCATCTTTAATATGGGCAGAAGCTTATATGGATGGATTAACAGGAAAAGCTTTAGAAAATAAAGTAAAAACTGAATTAGCTAAAGACGGAATAACAGAAGATAAATATGAAATAATAGTAACAGACAAGGGAGTTACTATAAATAAAAAATAGTAATATGTTAGAATATAATTAAAATATAAAAGGGAAGAGCCGGTGATTTCACCGGCTCTTTTGCTAGGGGAGATATTTAAGTTATCCGCGATATGCAGGATTTCTTAAATTGCTTGTGCGTTTGAAAACTGCGTATACTTCGCCGCGGGGATAAGCTCTGTACTGCTCCTTAGGACCGGGGTTCTTACTGGTGTAGTAAGTGGAATCGTAGTAAGGAACATCGTTTCTGATGTCGCTTAAAACTTGTGCCTTAGCCTCTTCAGCAGTTCTTGCGAATACAGTAGTACAACTTCTGGTACCGATGTAAACCCAATACTCTTTGAGGAACTCAGGTTCTTCAGGGGTGTAGGTGCGAACGGGGGTAGTAGTGCGATTCTTTCTTCCAAACAGTTTGCTAAAAAATTTCATGATGTTTTCTCCTTAGTGCTATAAAAAAATATTTTTTGTGCTAAATCAAATGACCAATCCGAAGAGAAACCTCCTTCGTTATTCCTCTTAAATTATTAATTGAAACAAATGATTGTACATATGAATATTATACCATAAAAACGGAGAAATATCAAATTTTCAAAAGGTTTGGACAAGCGAAGATAACATAAAAAGCACTCTTTTTAGAGTGCTTTTTATGAGTATACTTTATCGATATATCTGTTTGTAACTTCGCCAGTACTTTTCATATAGAAAACAATCATGCGTGCTTTTATAGTTTCGCCTTCTTTTGCTTCCCATAGGGGCATACTTCCAAACATTCCGGTATATCTTATAGTATCTTTTCCGGTGAGATTATATTCTTCAGAGTATACAGTTATTTTTACTTCGCGTTGCGCTGTGCCTGCAAACCATTGGCGTTTATCCAAATCTGTGATTACAACTTGAATGTCTTTAGCATAAGAAACAGGTTGCTCTTTTGGAACATAATCGCTATTACATGCAGAAAGAATAAGTACAATAGATGCTAAAAGAATGAGTGATATAATCCGCTTCATAATATCTCCTTATAATTTTTTTAGGACAAATGTATTTTCTGCCGGTATTATACCATAAATAATAAAAGAATACAAATAAATAAAGATAAAAGTATAGAAAACTTTACATAATTATGGTATAATAACGAGGTCAGAATTATATGCCAAAAAATAACTATTGAAGGAGTATGAAAATGAAAAAGATTTTGATAGTAGAGGATCAACCGGAACTAAAGGTTGAGATGCTGCTTAGGTTGCTCGAAACGAATAAAATTAAGTTCGAATATGAAATTGTAAATAGCGTTACTTCTGCTAAACGCTATCTGCACAAAAGAGCAAACGAGGTAGATGTAATTATCATGGACCTCGGACTACCTACGTTTGATGGAGAACTGGTAACTAATCTTTTAGAAGGAGTACGCCTCATATATGATCTTGAGGACTTCGACGTAAAGGTTCCGGTTGTTATCAATTCTACAACATCTATTCCAAATTTTGAAAGACAAAAAGCGGATTGGGAAATGATGGGGCTTGAAATCTATAAAACAGATTTCATATTAAACATGAGACAGTGGTTTATTAAATTTCTTAGTGAGTAAATAAAGGTCTTGGCTTTAGCCAAGACCTTTATTATTTTTGTATTTTATTATTTTTTCCAATAATTGCAACTGTAACACCAAGACCGCCTTCAGTGTAATCGGCAATGCTAAATTCTTTAATGTATGGATGAGAAGATAAGTATTCGTGAACTGCTTCTCTTAAAACTCCGCCATTACGTCCATGGATTATTCTAACACGTCCTAATTTTGCAAGAATTGCTTGATCTATATATTTATCTAAATCTGCTATAGCAGGTTCTTTGTGCATATGTCTTAATGTTATTTCATTAGGAACTTCAGATGTTTCAAGTGTAATAGTATGAGTAGATTTCTTTTTTGAAATCTCGCTTTCATTTACATATTCTATATTAGATATGTCTGTAGTTATTACAGAGTTTTCGTATCTTAATGTAACTTTGTTTTTAGATATTTTTTCTACTTTATATATTCTATTAGAATTTGCTATTCTACAATATTTGCTTTCTAGATTGTTCATTGTGTTTACCTCGTATAAAAGTATACCATAGAATATATCTTATAGCAAATCATAAAAAAATGAGGAGAAAATATAATTTAATAGGTGAGAATGTTGTTAAAAAAGAAAAGATATATTTATGTTGTTTTGTTATTGCTACTTACAGTATTAAGTAATAATGTGTTTGCAGTGGAAAAAGAAGAGTTAAATATAAAATCTAAAGCGGGTATTGTGTTAGAACAAAGTACGGGTAGAGTTTTATGGGAAAAGAATAGTAAGGAAAAATTGAAAATTGCCAGTACAACAAAGATATTAACGGCTATTGTAGTAGTAGAAAATATAGACTTAGCTTCTAAAGTTGTTATATCTAAAAAAGCTGCGTTAACTGGCGGCTCTACGGTGGGACTTGTTTCTGGTAAGGAGGTTACGGTTAAAAGTTTGTTGTATGGTCTATTGCTTAAAAGTGGAAACGATTGTGCAGTTGCTCTTGCAGAACATGTTGGAGGGAACGTAGATGAATTTGTAAATATGATGAATAAAAAGGCTTATGAAATTGGAGCAAAAGATACGTATTGTACAAATCCACATGGTTTAGATACAGAAGATAATTATTCTACTGCTTATGACATAGCTAAAATAACTTGTTATGCAAAAAACATAGACATTATATCTAAAATTATGAATACAGAAAGTATTACTGTAAATTTTGGAAATACAGCGAAGTTTTTAGCAAATACAAATAGATTGTTAACTACATACGAATACTGTAATGGTGGGAAAACAGGATACACAGCTATTGCTAATAGGTGCTTAGTAGCAACAGCTAAAAAAGATAAATTACAAGTTGTTGCCGTAATTCTTGGAGCAGATACGACAGATATACGTTTTAAGGAAGGAAAAGAGCTTCTTAAATATGCAATAGAAAATTATTCAATGGTAGATATGAAAAGCATAGCTAAATATTATGTGAGAGTGAATGTTATAAAAGGAATATCTGACTTGTATACAGATAATTCTAGCGTGGATATTTGTATTCCACTTAAGACTGGAGAGTTAGAAAAAGTGTATGTTAAACAAGATATAATAACAGAGATAAAGGCACCGTTAAATATTGGAGATTTTATGGGTAATGTTGGTTTGTACATAGGAGAAGATAGGGTATATTCTAAGGATATATATGCTAAATATAGTATAAGAAAAAAAGGAGTAAAAGATTATATTATATTAGCTTTAATGGGCATGTTTCAAAATGACAGTATAGATTAGAAAAAAACGCTAAATAATTGACTTATATATACTTATTAAGATATAATTAACAAAAGAAAGAAGGGGTAAAATGGGCGATATATATTTAACTAAAATTGAAAGAAAAACTATATTCACAAGATCATTAATATATGTTCTTGTGCTGTTTCTTGTCGCGGATTTAACAGTAACAGGTCCATTTTATTTTAATTTTATTCCATGGCTGTTCTTGTTTAGTTGTTTTATAAGCTTAAGGGAAGTGGACAAAACATTAACAGGAATAATAGGAACATTTACAGTGTTTATGGCAAGCCTTATGACGCATGGAATGGGAGTAGAAACGCTACTTGTAACAGCAAATGCGGCGTTGCAAATCGTGTTAGGTATGCTTACATCTAAAGGAATATTTCAGTTTATACTTGAGTATAGATTAGTTAAATATTTAAGAAAGAGAGTAAAAGCTATATTATTAACAATTCTTACAGTGTTTTTTATAGTTGCATGTGTAACATTGAGTTTTCTAGAAGGAGATTTATTCACATATCTTAAAGCCAAATCTAATGTGGACAAATATATAGAAAAAACATATGGGGTTGAATATAAATTTAAGAATGCAATACACAACAGAAATTATATTGGTAGATATGCTTTTGTTGTAGAAATAGATGGAGAAATAGTTCAGTTATTACCAAGCGTAATTGGTACATTTAAGGATATAAATCAACAAGAGAGATTAGACAAAATAAATGAAGAGTTTAAATGGCAAACAAACGCAGATATAGGAGATGCGGTTGCTAATTTAACATATATAACTGGGAAAAGTGTTAGTTATAAGTATGAATATACAAAAGTGGGAGTTAAACCGGATGCGTTAATGATAGAGGTAACAATAGATTCTGAAGATACGGATGTAGTATACAATGAAATTGCGACTGTGCTTAATCGTTTGTTATCGTTAGAATATAACGTGCACGAAGTGGTTGTAACACTAAATAATACAAGTTTATATATATCTAAAGATAATTTTGAGTTAATAACACCTGAATATATTGAAGGTGGATTTAAAATAGAAGATTTAGATGAGTAACGAGGTGGCTATGGAAAAGAAAGAGAAAAAAATGCCTAAAGAATATGCTGCCATCGTTTCATTATGTATATTCTTTACAATAGTAACAATAGTAGGTGGCGTAAGATTATTTTTTGTGCTTAGCGCGAAAAATACAAAGGTAGATTTAGAAAATATAGATATAATTGAACAAAATACAAATTTGGATATCAATAGAATGAATCTTGCTATTTCTAATACTTTGGAGGAGCAATATGGCGTGGATATATATTATGGTGAAGGTGTAAATGCAGCAAGTGTAAATGCTACAGTTATAACAGATAAATCTGAAATATTTTCTATGCTAAGAGCAATAACAAGAGCTCTTACTAAATATCCGGATGATATCATAAGAGAAATAGAATCTAAAGGATATATGGTAAGTATTCATTTAGTGGACAAGTTTACAAATAATATTGAGGCACTAGCAAATAGAAACTCAATTGGACATTTTAATATATATATAAGCGATAGTATAGAAATTGAAAGAGCGTTTCATCACGAGTTTTATCATATACTAGATTATTATATAAAACTTGAAACAGCTGAAAGATATGCTATGTGGAATAAATATAATCCACGTGGATTTAAGTATTCAAATAATGTAAATTCATTAACAACAAAGTATGTATATAGCGGCCAAAGTGGAGCACACTTTGTAACAGCATATGCTAAATATTCAGAAAAAGAAGATAGAGCAGAAACATTTGCAGAAATGATGACTGCTAATAAGATGGAAAAATTCTTTGATGAAGGAGAAAATATTAAGTCTAAAATGAACTTAATAATAAAAGTGTTAAATAGTTCATTTGAAAGTATTAGAAAAAAAGAAACTTTAGCTTGGGAATAACGGAGGAAAAAGTGGTAGGATTAAACGAATTAAAATATGTAGATACACCAGCTAGATATACAGGCGGAGAAGCGAGAAGTGTAATAAAAAATAAATATCAAGTTACTAGTAGGATTGCGCTTGCGCTTCCTACTATGTATGAACTTGGCTTTTCGGACAACGACCTTAATAAGTTGTATTATACATTAAACTTAAGAAGGGATACTTGGGCGGAAAGAGTTTTTGCACCAGTTATAGATTACGAATCACTTATAAGAAATAAAGATGAAAAGCTTGCAACATTAGAGTCTAAAACAGCTTTAAGAGATATGGATGTAATAATATTTATCGTTTCAAATGAATTAATGTATACAAATATACTTAACATGTTAAATATGGGTGGTGTACCTTGTTTAAGAGAAAGAAGAAAAGAAGGATACCCGCTAGTAGTATTGACAGGAAATGCGGTATTAAATCCTAAACCTATGGAAGATTTTACGGATTTATACATTATAGGTGAACCTAATAAGGTAATAAATGAAGTTATGGATGCGTATAAGCGCGGTAAAGAGGGAATTAATGTAACTAAAAAAGATATACTTGAATCGATGAAATATATTCCTGGGGTATATATACCAGATGTAACAGATGATGAGCAAATTGTTAACATGGTTTATGAAGATGTTAATGAGGAACAATACATTAAAAACTATGTTTGCCCGTCTATTCCAGTAATGGATAATAAATCTAAGATAACCTTGACAAAAGGTTGTAAAAGAGATTGCATAAATTGTTCTAATAGATTTACTTATGGTAATATGCAAAATGTTAGTGTGGATAAGGCTGTAATTAAAGCAGGTAAGCTAATGGATACAACGGGTAATTTGAATATAATGTTAGAATCGGATTGCCATTTGGATTACAGTGGATATCCAGAAGTTATATACAGGTTAAAAGATATAGAAAAACCTAAAATGAAAACATTATCTTTTTCTAATATTAGACTAGATAGGGATAATTTGTGGGTGCTAAAACATATAGATATAAAAGGAAACTATCCAACAATAATGGTTGGTGCACCTACTGAAGTTTTAAGAGAAAAAATTGGTTTTGGTATGAATGAATCTGAGGTACTTGATGTAGCTCGTGAAATATTTAAATCGGATTTTGACAAAGTTCGTTTAGAATATATTTTAGGCATTCCAGGTGAAAACTATGAGGATTTCAAAGTGATGCTAGATACAGCTAACAAAGTGTGTGATGTGTATAAAGAAGTATACGCAAAATCTCCAGATAAGTATATTGTGGAAATCAAGCTTACAAACTTTAGCATAAAGCCACACACTCCATCTCAGTGGTGTGCTGTAAACAATTCTGAAAATATAGAAATAAAAACTAAATATATTTTAGAAAAAAATAAAAATCAAGATGTTGTAATTAATAACGAGGATGGTAAGCAAACAGAAATATCTACTTTGCTTGCGCGTGGCGGCAAAGAAGTGGGAGCTGTTATATATGAAGCATGGAAACAAGGTGCAAGATTTGACATGATGTCTGCAGCTTTTGATAAAGAAAATTGGCAAGTGGGACTTACTAAAAATGGAATAGAACTTAAAAAATATCTTGAAGAACAAAATGATAAGCTTTTATTTCCGTGGGACAATATAAAAGTTGGAACAAGTAGTGAAGAACTAAGGAGAACATATTTAGCTAGAATAAAGCATAAAGAAGATTAAGGAGTAAAAATGAAAGTATTAGCAACAAATAGAGAATTAAACTTTAAATATGAAGTGCTAGAAACATATACATGCGGAATTGAACTAAAAGGTACTGAAGTTAAATCTGTAAGACAAGCAAAAGTAAATTTAAAAGATGGATTTGCACTTATAGAAAAAGGTGAAGTTTGGCTTAAGAATGTATATATTGCACATTATGAACAAGGAAATAGAAACAATGTAGATGAGATGAGAAATAGAAAACTTCTTATGCATAAAGAGGAAATCTCAAGACTTTTAGGAAAAGTAACACAAGGAGGTTTTACACTTGTTCCATATAAAATGGGATTTGAACACGGATATGTTAAAGTAGAACTTGCTCTATGTAAAGGTAAAAAACTATATGATAAACGCGAAAGTATAAAAGAAAGAGATGCTAAACTTAAAATTGCACAAGCAATGAAGAATAACATATAGGATGTAAATATATGATGAAAAGATTTAGAAAGATATATGTAGAAATAACAAATATTTGTAATATGCATTGTAGCTTTTGCCCTGAAACAAGTAGGGCAAAGGCTTTTATGCCTAAAGATAAATTTGAGCATATTGCAAAAGAAATAGTAAAGTATACGGACTATGTATATTTACATGTAAAGGGTGAACCTTTAATACATAAGGAACTGGAAGATATACTTAACATTTGTAATAAATATGGTCTTAAGATAAACATATCTACAAATGGTACAATGTTAGAGAACAAAAAAGATATAATAAAAAGTGCTAATATACGTCAATTAAATTTATCTTTGCATAGTTTTGAGAAGGATGAAAATACTAGCGCAGAAGAACTAGAAAGGCTAAATAATTACATAGAAAATGTAGTTAGTATTTCTAACGAATTAGCAGACAATGGCACAATAATTAGATATAAACTATGGAATCAAACAAAGAGTTCTAATAAAGAAATATTGGAGTACTTAGAAAAAGTATATGGTGTGAATCTTGTAAACGAACCATATGAAAGAGATAAAAAGTTAAGAGAAAATGTTTTCTTAAGTATAAAAACACCTTTTGAATGGCCAGACTTAAAGAAAGAAAAAGAGAATGAAAAAGGAACATGTTATGGACTTAAAGCGCAAATAGCAATACTTGTAGATGGAACTGTAGTGCCATGTTGTGTAGATAACAACGGAGATATTCCTTTAGGGAATATATTTAATGATTCTTTAGAAAATATATTAAATAGCAAAAGAGCACAAGATATTATACAAGGCTTTAAGGACAATAAATGTGTTGAAGAACTTTGTAAAAAATGTGAGTATAGGGATAGTATATAGAGGTGTAAAATGAAACTGTTAAAAAAGATTTTAAGTATACTGTTAACATTAGTGGCGGGGTGGTGCATAATAGTAGTAGCTTTAGCACTTGTTTTTCTTCTTATAATATGGCTTCTACAAATAACTGGTGGTAACAATGGTCCTAAACATGGCTATTACAAAAAAGAAGAGTTTTGGGATAAAGAGGGATTTCAAGATTTTACGGATTACTGTAAATATTATTACGAAGATAAGTATGACGCAAAGTTTGCTGAAGATGAAAAATATAGCAAAGTAGAAGAAGAGGATATACCAAAAGTATTAGAATACTTTGAAGAATTTGAACATTGGATGTTGCCCAAAAGAGCAAATGAATATGATTTTGATAAAAGTCAAATAACGATAGGAGATTATGTTCGAATAGAAGGCAAAGGTAAAGATATATCTTTTAATGTGTATCTTTATGATATAGAAACGAATATATTATACTATATACATAATAACATTTAATGTGTATAATTATGTCGAAATGTGTCGATGAAAACCTTGAAAAATAAAGGATTTTGTATTGACAAGTGTAGTGAGGTAAGGTATAATTTAAGTACATTAAAATTCGGTTAGGAACGAGCCGTTAGATTAAGTTCTATAAACGAGTTCCCTGAAATCATTCGGTTAGGAGCGAGCCGTTGAGTTAATCTCATAAACGAGCTCCCTATAATACATTCGGTTAGAAACGAGCCGTTAGATTAAGTTCTATAAACGAGTTTCCTGAAAAATTTAATAGGGGGATACTTATATTTATATAAGTGTCTCCCTACTTTTTTGACTACCAGGAGGAAATATATGAGAGAAATAAGAAAAAGTAAGGTTGAAAATTTAGAGTTTTATATAGTAAAGGAGGAGTATATAAAGTTTTTGAGTAAATATGATTCGCATATTGCATATAATAAAGAGGAACATCGACCGTATGTTGGAGTAGTATTAGAAATAGAAGATAAAAAGTACTTTGCACCTTTATCTTCACCAAAGGAACAGCATAAGAAATACAAAGAGAATTTTACGTTTTTCAAACTTGAAAATAACAATAAAGAGCTGGGTATTATTAGATTTGCGGACATGCTTCCTGTGCCAATAGAATGTTTGAGTAAAATGGATTATTGCAAAAAGAGTTATGGCTATAGAAGATTACTTTCTGAACAATATACACAAATAAACATAACAAAAAATAAAGAACGTATTAAAGAAAAGGCAAAACAAATATATGATATAGTAACAAGCAATAGTTGTACAGCTAAAGCAAGATTTTATAAACAACTTAGTTGCAATTATAGCTTTCTTGAAGAAAAATGCGAAGAGTATCGAAAAATGTATTTAACTTGACATAACAAAAACCGTAGTGTATAATTCTATCGGCAGATTTGGAGCTATCTAACATAATTGTTAGATAGGAATTACTAGGGAAAACTATTTATATATATATTAATTAATAAGACAAAAGGAGACATATAGATGAAAAGGTATGATTTAATCGTTGTAGGCGCAGGGCCTTCCGGAATCTTCCTTTGCTACGAACTCATGAAAAGAAAACCGGATTCAAAGGTTCTCTTGATTGATCAAGGTAGACGGGTAGAGAAAAGAGTATGCCCTGTGGCAAGTGGAGGTAAGTGCGTAAAGTGCAAACCGTTTTGCCATATCACAAATGGTTTTTCGGGTGCAGGAGCGTTCTCAGATGGAAAACTGAGTCTTTACGACCATGAGGATGAAGAAATCCGCGTTGGTGGTTCGGTACAAGAGTATCTTGGTGTGGAATATACCAAAGAACTCATAGACTATACAGACAGCATTTATCTGGATTTTGGTGCAGATACGAGGCTTGAGGGTGTATCTGATGAAGATACAATTAACGCATACAAAGAACGAGCAAGAAAGTATGGCGTTGACCTTATTTCTATTCCTATCAGACACTTGGGAACGGAAAAGTCTCATGAACTGTATAAGGCTATGCAGGATGAACTCGAAAGACTCGGCGTAGAAATCCTTATGGAAACTGTAGTAGAAGACCTTATGGTAAAGGAAGGTGTGGTAACTGGTGTTATGACACACAGCTCTAACTTGGATACCTTTAAGGAAACCTACTATGGTGACAAGGTCGTTATTGCTGTGGGTCGTAAAGGCGCCAAGTGGCTCTCTGAGATGTGTGCAAAGCACGGTATCAAAAACAGATCTGGTGTCGTAGACATCGGTATCCGTTATGAGCTTCCTGACCACATTATGGCTGAGGTAAACAAGGCTATGTATGAGGCTAAGTTTGTTGCAAGACCTAAGCCGTATGAAGACAAGGTAAGAACGTTTTGCCAGAATCCTAGCGGATTTGTATCAGCAGAGGTATATGATGGTGGACTTACGCTTGTTAACGGACATTCGTACAAAGAGAAGAAGAGCAACAACACCAATCTTGCCATTCTCTGTTCACATCATTTCAGTTATCCATTTGACCAACCACTTCTTTATGGAAGAAACATTGCCAAAAACTCCAATCTGCTGGCAAATGGACAGGTACTGGTACAAAGACTTGGGGATATCTTAAGTGGTCACAGAACACATGAGTACTGGCTTAAGAAAAACAGTGTAGATCCTACACTTAAGACTGCGGTCGCGGGTGATGTGACACAAGCTTTGGGCTACAGAACTATGACCAACATTTTGGAGTTCATCCGTATGGTGGACAATGTTGTTCCTGGTTTTGCAAGCTCAGACAATCTCCTTTATTCGCCGGAAATCAAATTCTATTCCAATGAGATTATCATTGATAGTAATTTTGAAACTAGCGTAAAGGGTCTGTATTCTATTGGAGATGGCGGTGGACTTACGCGCGGACTAATGCAAGCATCCATTTCTGGAGTGCATCTTGCACGAGTTCTCGCTAAGGATATCGAGTCTTAAAATAGAAGAAAAGGGTTAGCTAATGCTAGCCCTTTTTTGTGCCTTTCGAGGCGCTTTTTTTATGCCATTTTCCTTGCAATAATGGCTAAAATATAGTATAATTAAATAGTGTATAATTAAAGGGATTATTGCGCCTAAATTAAAGACACGTTCGGAGGTAAAATGAAACGATTTATAAACGACATTAAAAAATATTATAAATATACAGTGTATGCTGCAAAGGCTGAACTAAAATCTGAAGTCGCAGGTTCATACTTAGGTTGGATTTGGTGGTTCTTAGAACCGTTTTGCTATATGTTAATATACGCATTCTTATGTACATATATTTTCAATGCAAAAGAAGAAAACATATTAGCATTTGTATTTATAGGAAATACAATATGGACATTTATTAACAAGTGTATGACAGCGTCTGTAAAGACAATATCTTCAAACAAGAATATAGTTACTAAAGTCTATTTGCCAAAATTTATATTGGTTTTAGTTAAGATGTTAGTAAACTTCTTCAAGTTATTAATATCTCTTGTGTTAGTAGCAGTAATAATGTTAGCAACAGGAGCTACAATTGGTATTACAATGCTTGAGCTTATACCGGTATTAATATTGTTATTTATATTAACATTTGGCGTATGCGTAATACTTGCAAACTATGGCGTATTCTTTGAAGATCTTGTAAATGTAGTAAACATATTATTAAAATTTACATTCTATTTTTCTGGAATATTCTACTCTGTATCTACAAGAATAAAGGCTCCATATGGACCAATGCTTGCTAGAGTTAATCCAGCAGCGTTTTTAATAGAACAAGCAAGAGCTGTGTTTTTACATGGTAAACATTTAAATATAGAATGGTTTGTAATATGGCTAGTGATTGGTATAGTAATATCAATACTAGGAGTTAGATTAATATACAAACACGAAAATGATTACGTAAAGGTAATGAATGGGTGATAGGCATGAGTGAAAAAAAGAAAAATGCGATATCTGTAAAGAACTTACATATTAGCTACAGAAATATAAAGAAAACTTCTATAAGAAAAGCGTTTCTTAAAAAGAAAACTGGCAAAGTAGAATACTTTGAAGCGGTTAAAGGAATAAGCTTTGATATAGAGCAAGGTAAAATAGTTGGTATAGTTGGTAAAAACGGTAGTGGTAAATCTACATTATTAAAAGCTATAGCAGGAATATTTGCTGCGGATAAAGGCAAAATAAATTTATATAATAATACAATTTCACTTCTTTCAATAGGAGTTGGGTTCCAACCTAAATTAACAGGATATGAAAATATATTCTTATCTGGAATGTTATTAGGTTTTACAGAAGATGAAATTAAAAATAGAATAGATAGTATTATTGAATTTTCAGAACTTGGTAATGCTATAAATAAACAAGTATCGACATATTCAAGCGGAATGTATTCTAAATTAGCTTTCTCTATTACAGCTATGTTAGAAACAGATATTGTTTTAATAGATGAAGTATTTAGTGTGGGAGATATTAAGTTTAAAGAAAAAAGCTACAACAAGATGAAAGAGCTTATTTCAAAGGAAGACAGAACGGTTGTTATAGTATCTCATAGTATGAATGCATTAAGAGAATTATGTAATGAAATAATTTGGCTTAATGATGGTGTTATTATGGAACAAGGCTCTCCAGAAGATATAATACCAAAATATGAAGAATATATGAGAAATTTAGATTAATAAAGATATATAAGTTAAAGGTGTGAGAGTGTTGAAAATAAAAAAAGTAATAGTAGATTTGATGAAGAAAAACGTTTTATTTAGAAAAATTGTAAGAGGTACATCTTTACATATACATAAATTCAAATATACGCTTTGTAAAAAGAAATATAAATTAGATGATAAAACTGTATTATTTGAAGTGTTTGCGGGGAAAAGTTATGCGTGTTCGCCAAAAGCAATATATGAAGAAATGTTAAGATTAGATCAGTTTAAGGATTATAGATTTGTTTGGGCGTTTTCTGATGTGGATGCGCATGATATTAAAAAAGATCCAAGAACAACAATTGTTAAATCTAAGTCTAAAGAGTACTATAAGTATTGTTCAATAGCAAAATATTGGATAGTAAATTTCTTATTGCCAGAATACATAACAAAAAAAGAAGGACAAATGTATGTACAATGTTGGCATGGAACTCCGTTGAAAAAGTTAAGATGTGATATTGAGACAACTAATTCGGCATTAAACTCTGTAAAAGAAATAAGAAAAAGAAACGACAGAGATGCAGCAAGGTTTGATTATTTTATCTCACCAAGCGAATTTTGTACAGAAAAATTTACATCTGCATTCAACTTAAAGAAATTAGGTAAAGAAAATATTTTAATAGAAAAAGGTTATCCTAGAAATGATAGATTATTTAATTACACAAAAGAAGAAGTAGATGCGCTTAAAGATAAATTTAATATCCCTAAGGATAAGAAAGTTATATTATATGCACCTACATTTAGAGATAATCAACATGAATCAGGAGTAGGATATACATATTCATTAAATATAGATTTTGACAAGCTAAAAGAAAAATTAGAAAAAGATTATGTAATAATTTTTAGAACACATTATTTTGTAGCTAATTCTTTTGATTTTGAAAAATATAAAGGATTTATCTATAATATGTCAAATCATGATGATGTGAATGATTGTTACTTATTAAGTGACATTATTCTAACAGATTATTCAAGCGTATTTTTTGATTTTGCTAATTTGAAAAGACCTATGTTATTCTATATGTATGATTTAGATGAATACAAAGATGATATGAGAGGTTTCTATGTAGACTTAAAAGAACTTCCAGGTCCTATTGTAAAAACACAAGAAGATTTAGAAAAAGAAATATTAAATATTGATTCATACGCTGAAAAATACAAAGAAAAATATGAAGCGTTTAATAAGAAGTTCAATTACTTAGATGGTAATAATTGTAGCAAAAAAGTAATAGAAGAAATATTTAAGGAAGAAGTAAAAAAAGATGCTGAGCCAATTGTTTGGTTGTTTGGTGAAAATGAAGGAAATACATCAAATAATAACTCATATTTTATGTGGGAACAAGTAGTAGAAGTTAAAGATGAAATAGAAAAATATTTTGTTGTAAGCAAGACAAAAAACAATGTGGAAAGAATCTCTAAATTAAGTAAATATAAACAAGAACATGTAATTTGGAAAAATAGTGCTAAGCATTGGAAATTATACTTTGCAGCAAGCATGTATTGGGTTTCTTTAAGTTATAAAGATGTAATGCCAAGCAAATTGTTAATGCTAAAAACAAAAATGGGTCCTAAGAAACCAATAATATATTTACAACATGGAACATTAGCAATAAAAAAAGTAGGATATACAGGTAATTCATATGGTAACAGCATGTTTAGATTTATGGTATATAATGAAAAAATTATACCAGCATTAAAAGAATATAACGAATTTAAGGATTACCAACTATATAAACAAATATATCATCCAAGATATAAAGAATTATTAAGAATAAGTGATGAATATAAAAAGAACAAGACGGATGACAAAAAACAAATATTATTCTTTATGACATGGCGTGAATATTTTGGTAACAATAAACAAACAGATGAGTTTATAAACAAGATTGAAAAGTTATTAACAAACAAAAAAATGCAAAATTATCTTGTGAAAAATAATTACAGCATAAAGCTTTGCTTACATCAATTCTTTAATGAAACAAATAAATTAAATAAATTGAAGAAGTTAAGTAATGTTTCGGTAGTAACTCCAAAACAAGTAGATGTTATGTATGAATTAGCAACAAGTGATGTCTTAATTACAGACTATTCTTCAGTTGGGTTTGATTTTTCATTCTTAAATAAGCCGGTTATATTATATCAACCAGATTTAGAGACTTATTTGAAATATAGAGAAACATATTGTACTATTGATGAGTTAAAGAAATATAGCGTTCAATCAGTTGAAGAATTAATAAATACTATAGTAGAAGAAAAATATAAAGTGAATGAATTCTTCCGTACACGTTTGCCAGAGACTATAGATTATGCTTATGTACGTCGTGGTGATCATATTACAAAATTATATGAAGACATAAGAACAATACAAAGAAACGATGTCACTTTTATAGGATATAATTTCTTTGGAAGAGGCGGAACAGTATCTGCTACTAAGGCGTTAGCAGAAGCGCTATTAGAAAAAGGATATATGGTTCAATTATTCTCGTTAAAGAGAACAAGAAGTGAAAATATTGTAATGCCATCAGGATTAAATGCTACTAGCACGTATGGTGGACCTATAAGAAGAAAGGTAGAACTATTAAAAAGATTAGATAGAATAAAGAGTCATTATTCTTATTTGAAATATGATTGCAATAAAAAATATCTAATACCTTATGCGGGGTACGCATTAAAAAGATTTTTGAATAAGACTACAAGTAATACTATAGTATCTACAAGAGAAACACTACATTTATTCTTAAACGATGCAACAAGTAAACATATAAAAAATAAGGTATATTTCTTCCATACAGATGCAAATGTTGCAGATACAATGTATCCAAACTTAATGCCTGAAGTAGAAAAAATTACATTAGATAAATGTGCATTTGTTACAAACAAAAATTATGAAGCTTATATAAATAATTTCAAAATGGATGGAATGAAAGAATATGCAATAGTAGGTAATTGTTTACAAAGCTATAACATGGTAGAGCTAGATAAAATTAAGTGTGTAGGTAAAAAGAAAGTATACACTGGAATAACAATGCTTAGAATGGCTAATGATAGAGCTCAAGATGTTGAAAAAATAATAGAATATGCAAAATATTTAAGAGAAAATAATATAAAAAATATTAAAATTGAAGTGTTTGGAATGGGACCATTAGCTGAATCTTTTGCTAGTCAAATAAAAGAAGAAAAGCTAGAGAAATATATAGAATACTGTGGTTTTACAGATAATCCAAGCGAAGAGATAAGAAAGAGAGACTTCTTGGTAGACTTCTCTAAACACCAATCATTTGGTATGACATATATTGAAGGAATTCTAAACGGCAAAAAAGTGTATGCTACTGTAACAAATGGTTCGAAAGAAGTATTAAAAGATATACCAAATAGTTATTTTGAAACATTTGAAGAATTAACAGATATGGTAAATAACCTTGGAAATATAACTACAAATGAATTAAAAGAAAACTATAAAATAATATCTGATAATTATTCTAGAGAATGTGTTGCGAATAAGTTCTTAAAATTAATTGAGGGGAAATAATGAAAAGTAAAATTAAATTAAAGTATATACTATTAGCGATCGGAGTACTATGTATAGTTGCAGGATTAATATTAATTTTTACAACTCCACTAGGAAGTGTTTTGGCAAGAAAAGCCGAAACATTCCAATTGTTAATTGATAGACAAATTGGTGATGCACATAGACTAGAAATGACAAATGCCTATGGAAACAATTCAGCATACCATCCATCTGTTATAAATTTTAATGAAAAATGGAATGGGTATAAGTATTGGATGTCACATACGCCATATCCGAATGCAGATGATGGGCAAGAAAATCCACATATAATGGTAAGTAATGATTTGGAAAACTGGGTAGAGCCTAAAGGCTTCAAAAATCCGTTAGAGCCAGCACCAGAAAATTTTATTCATACTAAAATATATAATTCTGATTCTGAATTAGTATATAATACTGAAACAAAAGAATTAGAATGTTGGTGGAGATTTGTTGATGATGTTGAAGGACTTTTAATAATATACAGAAAAACAACCAAAGATGGTATTAATTGGTCAGAAAAAGAAGTGGTTCTAAAGTCTGAAGATAGAAATAAAAATGATTGGATTTCTCCAGCGTTGGTTTTTGAAGATGGTAAATATAAGATGTGGTATGTAGGAGCTAATTATATTCTTTACTACATTGAAACTGATGATCTTGAAAATTGGACAGAGCCAGTAGAGATAAATGTGGAATACAAAGATCCTAAGTTATTATCTTGGCACATAGATGTTATTCATGAGAATGGATTATATGAAATGGTAGCTAATGCGTTTATCAAAGGTAAAACTAGGAGAACTCTAAATTTATATTATACAAATTCTAAAGATAATGTAAATTGGAAAAAAGCAGAAATAATAATGAGACCTGCTAAACGAACAAATAATTGGGACAACAAAGGATTATATAGAGGATCATTAATGTATGATGGAGAGGATTGCTACTTATTCTATAGTGGTATTTCTAAAAAATCAAAATATGTGTATGAAGGTGTTGGAATACTTAAGGTTAGTGATAGATGGAGAAATAGCGCTAACTAATATACATATTAAATAATAATAAAAGGAGTAATTTTATGAGAAAAATATTAACATATGGAACATATGACGTTCTTCACAGAGGTCATATAAACCTATTAAAAAGAGCAAAAGAAAGAGGAGATTATCTAATAGTTGGAATTTCTACAGATGAATTCAATGCTATAAAAGGTAAAAAATCATACTATGATTACGAAACAAGAAAAGAAATGTTAGAAGCAATCAAGTATGTAGATGAAGTTATACCAGAATGTGCATGGGATCAAAAACCAGGCGATATAGCAAAATATGGTGCTGATGAAGTAGTTATGGGAAGCGACTGGGCTGGAAATGAAAAATTTGAAGCTTTAAGAGAATACTGTGATGTATACTATCTTCCAAGAACAGAAGGAATAAGCTCAACACAAATTAAATCTGAATTGCATTTAATGGATGATAAGGCTGGTGTTTAATATAAAGAAGCTAGTTATTAAAATGGCTATATTTGTATTAAATGTAATGTATCTTCCATTTAAATGTCTAAAAACAAAACATAAGCTTACATATATAAGTAGACAATCAGATACACCATCTATAGATTTTGATTTGTTATATAACAAGATGAAAGAACTAGATAGTGATTTAGTACAAGTAATGCTTACTAAGAAAATAGGAAAAGGAATAGTAGGAAAACTAAAGTATGGTTTACATACTTTAGTACAAATGTATCATATAGCAACTTCTAAAGTTGTTGTAATAGATACATATATAATACCTGTAAGTGTGCTTAAACATAAAAAGAGTCTAAAAGTAGTGCAAATATGGCATGCTTTAGGAGCTATTAAGAAATTTGGATATCAGTCAATTGGTAAAGGAGAAGGTAGCTCAGAAGTAGTAGCACATACTATGAAAATGCACGCAGGATATGATGCGGTAACTACTTCAAGTAGAGTTACAGCTAAATTTTATGCAGAAGCTTTTAATACAGATATAAGCAAAATAAAAGTTGTTGGAATGCCTAGAGTAGATGATATTTTAGGAGACAATAGAGATACTGAAGTGTTAGATAAAAATCCAGAATACAATGGTAAGAAAACAATATTATATATTCCTACATTTAGAAAAAATGACACAGTCTACACAGAAGACATTATAAAATTAGTAGATACAAATAAATATAATTTAGTAATAAAATTACACCCGTTAGATAGTACTAAAGTAGATGATAAATACCTAGTAAAAGGTGGTTTTTCAACATACGATATGATGAAGTTTGCAGACTATATAATAACAGACTATTCTGCAACAGCAATAGAAGCAAGTGTACTTAACAAACCATTATTCTTGTATGTTTACGATTTAGACAACTATAACGAAGTTAGAGGACTAAATGTAAATCTTACAGAAGAATTAAAAACAAGTACCTCTAAAGAATTTAAAGATATATTAGAAATAATAGAAAACAATACTTATGACTATAAATCTTTAGAAGCTTTTAAGAATAAATATGTTGAAACACACAACATAAACAACACAGAAAGTGTTTGTAATTTAATTAATGAATATTTGAAATAAATAGTTGAGGTAGAGAATTAGTGACACTACGCACCTAGTAATAGGTCAAAAGAAATGCGGGGACAGTCACACCCGCCAACTAGAAAAGACACCGAAAGGTGTCTTTTTTTATCCATAAAATAATAAATGTTAAAATTTTTTGTCGAATTACGCGGTCGATTTTTCTTGCAAAAGTATAAGTCCGGTGGTAATATATTGCTATTATTTTAATCTAAAGTTTTTATTCTGAAAGGTTTGAATCAAGTGAGAAAAAACAATTTGTTTAAATTTGGTTACAATAATTATCAAGGAAAATTAATAATAGACAATAATATATTTTCATATATAGTAAGAATAGGTAAAGCTATGAATGATAATATATTTTATGATATAAGCTTAGAATTTATAGGACAAAAAAATAGAACCGATAGCAAAGTACTTGAAACCAGTTAAGGTTCTTCACTCAAATCAAGTTCTATTAGAAGAAGTTATTACCTTAAATGAAGAAATCCAATATTTCAACATTAGTAATAAAGCTTCGTATGATAAAAGTATAACATCCTAAAATACACTTGTCAATATATCTAAAGGGACTATGTTAATATATTGTTCACAACTTCCACATTGACTTTACACAAACAATTGTATATAATATGGTGAGCGTAGGAGGATGGTTTATGTATAGTAATTTAGAAAAAATGGATAAAGAGATTTATGATATAATTAAAAAAGAAGAGAAAAGACAAAGTGAAAATATTGAGCTAATAGCATCAGAAAACTTTGTTAGCCCAGCTGTTTTAGAAGCTGTAGGTAGTATTTTAACAAATAAATATGCAGAGGGCTATCCAAATGCTAGATATTATGGTGGATGCCATAATATAGACGAAATAGAAGCTTTAGCAATATCTAGAGCTAAAGAATTATTTGGCGCAGAGCATGTAAATGTACAACCACATAGTGGATCACAAGCTAATATGGCGGTATATATGTCAGTATTAGAAGTGGGAGATACAGTTCTTGGAATGGACTTATCTAACGGTGGGCATTTAACACATGGAAGTAAAGTAAACTTTTCAGGAAAGTTATATAACTTTGTTGCATATGGTATAAATGAAAATGGATATATAGATTATGAGGATGTTCTAGCTAAAGCATTAGAATTTAAACCAAAGATGATAGTTGCAGGAGCAAGTGCCTACCCAAGAAGTATAGATTTTGCTAAATTTAGAGAAATAGCAGATAAAGTAGGAGCATACTTAATGGTAGATATGGCACACATTGCTGGTCTTGTAGCAGCTGGTGAACATATGTCTCCAGTACCTTATGCAGACTTTGTTACAACTACAACACACAAAACTTTAAGAGGACCTCGTGCAGGATTAATACTTTGCAAAAAAGACTATGCAAAGAAATTAGATAAAACAATATTCCCAGGAATACAAGGTGGACCTTTAGAACATGTTATTGCTGGTAAAGCAGTATGCTTTGGTGAAGCATTAAAACCTGAGTTTAAGGAATATGCACATAATATAATACTTAATGCAAAAGCATTAGCAGATGCATTAATTGGATACGGATTTAACTTAGTATCTAATGGAACAGATAACCATTTGATGCTTATAGATCTAAGAAATAAAGGAATAACTGGTAAGGAAGCTACAGAATGGCTAGATAATGTTGGAATAACAGTAAATAAAAATTCTGTACCAAATGACCCAGAAAAACCAACTGTAACAAGTGGTATCCGTGTAGGAACAGCTGCTGTTACAACTAAAGGATTAAAAGAAGAAGACATGAAGGTGCTTGCAGAAGCTATGGACTTAACTTTAAGAAAAGATAATACTGAAGAAAATATAGCTTACGCAAAAGAATTAGTAGCAGTATTACGTGGGAGGTATACAGCTTAATGGCTAACAAATTAGTAATAGTGGAATCACCATCAAAAGCAAAAACTATAAAAAAATACCTAGGAAGCGATTATGATGTAATCGCTTCTCAAGGCCATATTATAGACTTACCTGCAAGTAGAATGGGTGTAGACACAGAAAATGGCTTTAAACCTGAATATATTAAAATGAAGGGTAAAGCAAAATTAATAAAAGATATAAAAGACCTTGCCAAAGGTAAAGATAAAGTTCTTATCGCAACCGACCCTGACCGTGAGGGAGAAGCAATAGCATGGCATTTAAGAAATGAACTTAAAATAAAAGAAGCAGAAAAGTGTAGAATAGAGTTCCATGAGATAACAGAAGGAGCAGTAACGACTGCAGTTAAAAGTCCAAGAACTATAGATATGAACACTGTAGATGCTCAACAAGCAAGAAGAATATTAGATAGACTTGTTGGTTACAAAATCAGTCCGCTTTTATGGAAAAAAGTAAAAAGAGGATTAAGTGCGGGTCGTGTGCAATCTGTTACTCTTAGAATAATAATGGATAGAGAACAAGAGATTAGAGATTTTGTTCCAGAAGAGTATTGGCTACTTGATGTAATACTAGAAAAAGATAAAGAACCTAAACTTGTTTACGCTAAGTTCTACGGCGACGTAAACGGCAAAATAGAGCTTAAAGAAGAACAACAAGTAAATAATATAGTAAATAGTATAAAAGGCGGTAAATACACTGTTACAGACGTTAAAGTAACAGAAAAAAGAAAGAGTCCACCGCCACCATTTACAACATCATCGCTTCAAATAGATGCTTCAAGAAGATTAGGCTTCCCAGTTAAGAAGACAATGATGGTTGCGCAAAAGTTATATGAAGCTGGATTTATTACATATATGAGAACAGACTCTACAAGAGTTTCAGACGATGCAATAAAAATGGCAAAAGCATATATTTGCAAAACATATGGTGAACAATATTACTTAAACAGAAACTATAAGACTAAAGAGGGCGCACAAGATGCCCACGAAGCTATACGTCCAACGCATTTGGGAAGTTTGTCAGCTGTAGAAACTGAACTAGGACGCGATGAAGCAAGACTTTATACATTAATATTTAATAGATTTGTTGCAAGTAGAATGGAAGCTTGTGTATATGACTTTACTAAAGTAACACTTAATGTAAACGATTATATATTCCATGCAACAGGTTCTGTAATTAAATTTGATGGATTTATGGCGTTATATAAAGAGTCTAAGGAAGATAACAAGAAAGTAGAAGAAGAGGATTTAGATGAAGAGTCTAAAGAACTTCCAAAACTTGAAATTGGAGATGTACTAACAGAAAATAAATTAAACTTTGCACAAAAGTTTACTGAACCACCTTCAAGATATAGTGAAGCAACACTAGTTAAAGTAATGGAGGAAAAAGGTATAGGAAGACCAAGTACATACGCTCCAACAATCTCTACTTTAATAGATAGATTCTATGTAGAAAAAGACGGCAGAATGTTAGTTCCAACTGAACTTGGAGAAGTAGTAAACAAGATAATGGTTGAGCACTTTGAAGATATAGTTGACATTACATTTACTGCAGATATGGAATCTAAACTAGATGGAGTAGCTGAGGGAACAACAGATTATGTAGCAATGCTTACAAACTTCTATGAACCATTTGTAAAGAATTTAGAGAAAGTAGAAGGAAGCATTGAACATGTAAAACTAGCAGATAAAGAAACAGATGTAGTATGTGAACTATGCGGAAGAAATATGGTTATTAAACGTGGTAAATTTGGAGAATTCTTAGCATGTCCTGGTTATCCAGAATGTAAGAATGCAAAACCAATTGTAAACAGTATTAAAGAACCTTGTCCACATTGTGGTGGTAAAGTTTTAGTTCGTAAGAGTAAAGCTAAGAAAACATTCTATGTATGCGAAAATAATACAAATGATGAAAACAAAAAATGTGATTATATATCTTGGAACAAACCAGGAGCTCCTGAGAAAAAGTTTGTAAGAAAAGCTACAAAGAAAACAGCAGCAAAAACAACAACCAAAAAAACAGCTGCAAAGAAAACTACTACTAAGAAGACTACTAAAAAAGCTAGTAAATAATAATTAGGAGAGTTTATGACAAATAATAAAAGTAATGAGGTAAAAAGAGTAGGGGCTATAGGAGTTATAGCCAATCTCTTTTTGCTTAGTATAAAATTTGTAGTGGGATTTGTATTTAAATCTCAAGGATTAATAGCAGATGCAATAAATAGTTTTGGAGATGTATTTTCATCTTTAGTAACTTTTGTTGGTGGAAAGGTTTCATCTAAACCAGCAGATGATGATCATGAATTTGGACATGGTAAAGCAGAATTTGTAGCATCGTTATTAATTGGAATATTTATGGTATTCGTAAGTTTCAAAACAATTAAAAGCGGATTCAATTCAATTATAAACAAAGAGGGATTAACATTCTCATTAATATTACTTGTAGTTCCAGTAATAACAATTATAGTAAAAGCTTGTCTTTTAGCATATTGCAAAAAGCTAGCTAAAACAAACAATTCGTTATTACTTGAAGCAAATGCAAAAGACCATAGAAACGATATATTATTATCTCTTGGTGTACTTGTTGGAATAGTTGCAAGTATATATGGATATACATTTGTAGATGGATTAGTAGGTATTGCTATTTCTGGTGTTATAGTAGTAACAGGAATAGGGATAATAAAAGAATCTTATGATGTATTAATAGATAAATGTATTGATGCAGATATTGTAGATGAAATGAAAAAGAAAATAGAAGAAATACAAGGGGTTAATCATATAGATAGTATTAAGTCTAAACCAACTGGAACTCTTCATATGATGGTAATTAAAGTATCTGTAAATCCAGATATGACGGTAAGAGAAAGCCATAAGATAGCAGGAATAATACGTGATACAGTATGTAAAAACGATAATGTCTATGATGCAGTTGTACATATAAATCCAGATGAATAAGATATATAAATTAAAAATATAAAGGAATAAAGCAGCACAAAACTTGTGTTGCTTTTTGTCGTTTTATGGTATAATGTGTGTATGTTAACATATTAAAGAGGTAATAATATGAAGAAACCAAAGAAGAGTGGAGCGGCTCTTTTAATAGATATAATAATAGAAATATGTACAATTCTATTTGTATTTTGCTTTATAGTATATTACACGGGATATTTTAAGAATGATGTTGTGCTATATACAGGAGTAACTGCGTTCACGATTGTATACCAATTAGGATTAAGATTACTTTTTGGAGTTTTAACAACTAGCTTTAAGGATAAATTAACTACTAAGCAATTCCTTTTTAAGGAAAGAAAATTTGAGAAAAAGCTATACGAAACATTAAAAGTAAAGAAGTGGAAGAAAAGAGCATTAACATATGATCCAGAAGCTTTTAATTTAAGGAAGAATACTAAAAAACAAGTTCTACAAACTATGCTTAAATCTGAACTAGACCACTGGATAAATGAATTAATTTCGCTATCTACTTTGTTATTTGCGCTTATCTGGGGAGAATTTGGAATATTCTTAGTTACATGTATACTAGCAATGTTATTTGATGGACAGTTTATATTAATTCAAAGATTTAACAGACCAAGAGTAGAGAGATTAATTGAAAAAGAAGATAAAATTAAAGGTAAAAAGAAGATAGCATAAAGGAGATAGAATATGAAAAAAAGTATAAAAATATTAATAATTATAATTGTAGTTATAGGAGTGTTTATTGGATTAATGTATTTAAATCCTATTATAAATGATTGGAAATTGAATAATGAAAGAATAAATGATAGCAAAACATTAACTAGATATATTGAAAATCATGACCAATGGCATACATACGCAATGAATGAAACATTTGAATTTTTAGGATTTGCACAAAAAGGAATTGAAACAGAAGTTTTAAAAAATACTCGAGTTTTGTATTATGATTATAGAGATGATGGTAATGGATGGATATTAGTATTAGATAATAATAAAATATATGAAACAGTTTGGGGTACAGATAGAATATATAGTAATAATAAACAATATAAAGAAGTAGAGTTAGATGTAGAAGTAAAAAGGATTGAACAGCATAACACTGATATGTATAACGATATATATGTAATAAGTAAAAATGATAAATGCTACAGACTGGATAAAAACTCTATGGAATTGAATGAGATAGATGATAATTATTTAATTTATATTTTATTAAAAGATGAAACAATAAAAAAAGTAATTACAGATTTCCATAATAATGAAGATGTATACACAGAATATTTAGTATTAAAAACTGACGGACAGGTATATAAACAATCATATGGATTGACATTTAATCATAAGACAAATAAAAGCGAGTACCCACTTTTAAAAGAAGAAGTATATTTATCTAGTGCAGAATACGGAAAAATTATAGATGTAGAATGGGGAAATAATATATGTAATTCCGCTAATTCTACAATTTCAAACGAAGAAAGAGGAATTATAAAAATTGTAAGTGATAATGGATTGTATTATTTAAAACAAACTAATACAGAAGAAACGAAAAAATATGCAGATATAAAACCTATTTTCGAAATGTCTAAAAGCGAAATATATGAAAAATATAAAGAAGATATTCTTACAATGAATTGCGACTATGTATTTACTAAAGATGGTAATGTAATTAATACAGGCTATCTATGTAACCCGTTAGATAAAGAGGTTAAATAATAAATAAAAAAATAAAGCCGTTAAGAAAAATCTTAACGGTTTTATTTGGTGCGCGATCGGGGACTCGAACCCCGGACCAATAGATTAAGAGTCTACTGCTCTACCAACTGAGCTAATCGCACATCAGCTACGATATTTATTATAACAAAAAGAAAATAAAATGTAAAGTATAAATGTAAAATAAAATAATAAAAAAGTAAACAAAAGAAAGAAAAACGGTACAATCAATAGATTGTACCGCTAGAAATTTAACGAAGAGCCTGTACATAGTGGGGAATAGCACTTTGTATTTTTTCAAGTCTTTCGTTAAGTTCTTCGAGAGATTGTGGCTGGTCGGTAGAAGCAGCGTATGCATCATAGTTGGCGATTCTGTTTTCAAGAAGTTTTACCAACTCTTTAAGCATTTCTAAACGCTTAGTAAGTTTTTCACGTTCGATTGTCCGCTTATCAAAAGCTTCTTCCCAACGATTGCTACGAATTGCTTTCCCTCTATAGGAACTGTTAACAACCTTAGCATATATTGCTTCAGAAACAGTTGTTGAGAGAATGTTTTCTGCTATGCCACGCCAAAGAATGTTGGAGACGAGTCTCCCAGAGATTCCGTGATTAGCGCCGACATGTTCAAATGTTACATAGCTACCAGATAAATATTCCTTTGCCATTAACCATATTGACCTTCGGTCAACGTCTTTCGATTTCATTTTTCCTTTAACCTCCAAATTTATTTGTGGTACTACTTTTAACTACGGGTATATTATAACACACTTTACATAAGAATACAAGGAAAAATCCTGACTACATATTGTAATCAGGATTTTATTTCCTTTTGTTAGGACAGGGCTTCGATTTTTCTTATGACTTCGTCGAGTTTATCTTGAAGTTCTTCTTTTGATGGGCCTTCGTCTTCATTTGTAAAGTAGCTATCGTAGCTTGCGAGTGCATGCTCGTAATACTCTTTAAGGGCCTCGAGATTAAGAAGTTTTTCTTGGATTTTTGCTTCACGTTCTTGTTCACGGATAAACTCATCGCGTCTGTCAAAAGCTTCATCCCACCGCATCTTTCGCTGATACCAACCGATAGAGGGCTTGTCTACAACTTTATTGTAGATACATTTTGCTACTCTTGTGTCGATAATATTTTCAGCGATTCCACGCCAAAGGATGTTGGAAATGGTTGTTGCGGTTGTCCGGTATTTCGTAGCTATCGTTTTTAACGATACATATGAACCAGAGAGGTACTCACTGGCCATTCTACGAATTGTGCGTTCGTCGACATTCTTTACTACAAGTGCCATGTTTTAAACCTCCAAAATTATTTGGTTTCCGTGCTATCACCACTATTTTAATTATAACATTTTTTTAGCATAAATTCAACAATTTGTTTTAATAAAATGAATTGTATGGATTGGCTAGTCTAGTTGAAATAATATTCATATTGTGATATAATTTATAAAGTCCTAATAGAATATTAAAGGGTGGATTTATGAAAGTAGAATATAATAAAATTAAAGAATATATAGACGAATCAAAGGTTAGATTTAACGAACCAATGGAAAAACATACTACATTAAAAGTAGGAGGACCAGCAGACATACTTGTATTACCAGAAAATGTACAAGATGTAATCGATGCTATGGAATTCGCTAAAAAATACGCAGTTCCTGTAACTGTTATAGGTAATGGAAGTAAACTGCTTGTATTAGACGGTGGAATTAGGGGATTAGTAATTAAACTAGGAAGCAAATTCTCAAATGCAGTTGTAGATGGTGAATACATAACAGCTGAAGCTGGGCTTAGCATGCCTCGTTTAGCAATACTTGCTAAGGACAACGGTTTAGCCGGATTAGAATTTGCATCAGGCATACCAGGGTATCTTGGCGGCGGAGTATTTATGAACGCTGGAGCATATGGCGGTGAGTTATCTAATGTAATAGAAGAAGTTACATATTTAGATAAAAATAATGAAGTTAAAACATTAACAAAAGAAGAATTAGAATTTGGATATAGAAAAAGTTTCTTCAAAAACCACAAAGAAGAAGGAAATATAATTCTTCAAGCTAAATTTAAATTAGCACAAGGAAACAAAGAAGAAATTGAAGCAAAAATGAAGGAAAATAACGATTCTAGAAAATCTAAACAACCTTTAGAGTATCCAAATGCAGGAAGTACTTTCAAAAGACCAGAAGGATATTTTGTTGGAAAGCTTATAGATGATTTAGGACTAAAAGGATATAGAATAGGTGGAGCAGAAGTTTCAACTAAGCATTCAGGCTTTATAGTAAATGTAGATCATGCTAAAGCAAAAGATGTAAAAGATTTAATAGATTACATCAAAGAAAAAGTATTTGAGGCAAATAAAGTAAAACTTGAAGAAGAAATAATAATACTTGGAGAGGAAGTTTAATAGAAAAATGAAAGCATTTTTAGAGTGGTTAAAACCAGGAATTAGAGTAAAACGTTATGTTATACTACAAATAATATCTGTTGTGTTATTAGGTTATACAACATATAAATGTTTTGGCGAACAAGGCCACGGTAAAGAAAGAATTATAGCATATATAGCATTAATTACTATATCGCTATTTACTACAGTATATTCGTTTATACTAGCGCAAAGAAGTATTCTTAAAATTACATTAAAGAATATGGCATATAAAGAGAAAAACGGAGATATCCGTAAATTGTTATTTACAGAATCTATGCTTAAAAAAGGACCTAAAGTTGTTATTATAGGTGGAGGAAAAGGCTTATCTAACATATTAAGTGGTCTTAAAGAATTTACATCAAATATCACATCAATCGTAGCTACTTTTGATGATGGTGGTTCTACAGGAAGAATAATGCAACAAATAGATACATTACCTCCTGGAGATATTCGTAGAAGTATAATAGCATTATCTGAAGTTGAACCTTGTATGGAAAAACTTTTAAGTTATAGATTTAAAGATGGTAAAATAGATAACCATTCTTTAGGCAACCTAATGATAGTTGCTATGACAGAAGTTATGGGTGGTTTTGCACCAGCTGTACAAAAAATAGCTGAAATATTTAGAGTGAAAGGTAAGATATTACCAGTATCTTTAGATAAAGCAAAACTTTGTGCAAGTTTAGAAAATGGCGAACTTGTTGTTGGTGAAGATAATATTAGACCAAGAGCTTTAGAAGCTAAAAGTAGAATTAAGCAAATATTCTTAAAGGATACTGAAGCAGATCCTGCTCCAGGGGTACTTGAAGCTATAAAAGAAGCAGATGTTATAGTAATTGGACCAGGAAGTCTATACTCTAGTGTTATTTGCAACTTACTTGTAAATGATGTAAGTAAAACAATAATACAAAGTAAAGCTAAAAAGGTTATGATTTCAAACATAATGAACGAACCAGGAGAAACTACTGGTTACACATTAGCAAAACATGTAAACGAAGTTGAAAGATATCTAGGTAAACAAGCATTAGATTATGTAATTGCTAACAACGGCGAAATTACAGAGGATATGATATTAGACTTTAACCAAGGAGCTTCAACTCCAGTAACAATAGATTTAGAAAATATTAAGAACAGAACAATATCTGTTATAGAAGAGGACTTAGTTATTACAGCTCCAAACTCTATTTTACATGATAATTTAAGAGTTGCTGAAATAATAGTAGAAATTGCTAAAACTAAGGGAATAGGTTCTTTAAACTTATTAAAGAAAAAGAATTCTAAGAAAAAGAAAAAGATAGTTAGTAGAATAAGTCCTGAAACTAAAGAAAAAATAATTAACGCTGAGTTAGAAAGAAGAAAAAGAACGGAAGAAGAACAAAATTCCTAAAATGAGGGGAAAAACACATGATATATAAAAGAACAAATAAAACCTTGACTGATGATACAAGGGTAGAATACGTAGAATCAAACAATCAAGGAATATATATAAATACTTCTGTTACGGGTGCAAATTTTGCACCCTATCATGGTATATATATAAATCAATCGGTGGAGCAGAATGATATATACTTATCTAAAATGATAGAGACTGTCATAATAGGCCATGATAGATATAATATAATGG
>JAZOWO010000136.1:0-6721 GCA_045659265.1 Clostridia bacterium
AAGACAGAAGATTGGAAAACAGCATTCAATATTACAGTTGGAAATATTGAGATTTTAAAATTCATGGAAATTGAAGAAGATTTTAAACCTAAGAAAGGTAAAACTAACAACAGAAAAAATAAGTGAAAGTCAGAAAATGAAATTGAAGAATATTTAGTAGATGACGGCGACATGCCATTTTAGGAGGTAAAAGAATTATGGAATCAATCATTGAAAAACTACAAGGACTATACAAAGATATAGAGGAAGAAATTACATTAATAAGGTTCAAGAAGAATGAATCAAGAAAAAGAATTAAAGCTATTGAAAAGTCAATTAAATTAGTACCAGAATTAGAACCACAATTAACAGCACAAGCAGAGGAAATAACAGCTAAGATAGAAGAGTTAGACGACAATAAGGGTAAATTAAATAGAATAGCAATAAGAGTAATAAGAAGTTTAGAGATAGCAGACGAACCAATATTAGTTAATCCAGATGATGAAATGACCGAAGAATTGATAAGCACATTAGATTCAGAATCAGAAGAAGTTTAAAATTTATGGATTGTTTCACGTGAAACAATCCTTTATTTTTTGTGAAACTTGTAGTATACTATATTAAGTATGGTATATATAACTTTAATAATATTCTATTATATGGGCAATCATGGTGGAGAACCACCATATAATTATTTGTGAGTGATATCACGGGTATTAAGTTAATATTACTTGCTTATTTTATTTTTATAAAGCACTCCATAAATAGAGTGCTTAATTAAGAATAAACAAAAGGGGGTAATGTGATATGAAAGATTTTTTAGGGTGGTTATATGATTTAATATTTCCATATGGAATGTTTTAATTTTAAGGAGGGTATAAGAAATGGAATTTAAAGACTTACAGGAAGCTAAAGAGTATATTCATAAAATCGAAGGTGAAAAAGCAGAATTACAGAATCAGCTAGACAATCAAAAAACAGTAATTGAAGATAATAAGAAAACTATAGAAGAATACAAAAAAGATAATGATAGACTAAAAATTAAAAACTATGAAATATTTGAACAGCTTACTAATCAAAATAATACAAATAATACAAGCAATTCAAATAAGACTAACAATAACAATAATAATTCTAATAATAATTCATTATCTATTAATGATTTAATAAATAAATTAATGTAAAATACATGGAGGTAAATATTAAATGGCAATTGATAATCATACTTTTATTCAAGCATTAGCAAGTGCAAACGGTGAATTATTTGAAGATAGACTTTCAGACGGTTCTGTAGATTTAGAAGCATTTGCTCAAGCAATCGATACTTATCCAACAAAGAAAAATGATTTTATTACAGTATTAACAAATCAAATCAGCAAACAATTATTCTTTAGTAAAGTTTATGAAAATCCATATAAGGTTTTCAAAAAAGGTTCATTACCATATGGTAAATCTATAGAATCAATATTTGTTGATATCGTAAAAGGTAAAGCAAGAACAAACAATGTTAATACAGCAGAAGGGACTAATGCAAACGCATATTTCAAAACTGTAAAACCAAATGTAAAAGTAGAATATATGACTGAAAATTCTCAAATCCAATACCAAGCAACTATTACTGATGAAGAATTAAAAGGAGCATTTAAAAATCAAAATGGCCTTTCTGAAATGACTTCAAGAATTATACAGGCTCCATTAACATCAGCAGAATATGACGAATTCTTAATTGTTAAAAAAGCTTTAGCAAATTTAAAAACAGCAAATGCAACTGTACCTAAAGCAACATTTAGTGCATTAACAAATAAAGAAAAAGCACAACAAATAACAACTCTAGTAAAAGAGTATGTTAAGAAATTAAAATTCATGTCAAATAAATATAATGCACAAGGAGTTATGACATTTACTAGACCTCAAGATTTAGTATTATTTGTACCGGCAGAAATATCAGCTTTCTTAGATGTTCATCAATTAGCAGAAGCTTTTAACATTGATAAAGCAGAATTACCAACAAGGGTTTTAGATATTGACTATTTTGTAAGTGCAGATAGCGACGCAGTTGACGAAGACGCTTTAGCTTATTTAATTGACAAAGACGCAATTCAAATTTACGATACTTTAACTGAATCAGAATCATGGAGAAATGGTCAAGCAAAATATACTAATATATGGTTTGACTACTGGAAGTTAATTGGTTCATGTCATTTTGCAAATGCTATTAAATTTAAATTAGTGTAATATATATTCAAATGGAAGGAAGGTTTGAAACTATCCTTCCTTTTTTGTAGTATAATTAAAGAGGTGATAAAATGAGAGATAACACAATATATTTAATTAATTGTCCTCCATTGGATATGTCATACAATCATACGGTAAACTTTTCAAGCAAAATTAATCAAAGAAATTGGTTCTTAGAAAGGTGCACTTATGCAATGAGTGAATGTGCTTATAATAAAAAAGATAATTCATTCATAGTTGATAAATATATAAATGACCCTGTTATTAGAAGGTCAAATTATTGTATGTTTGTAAATGATGAAGGACTAGAAGAATATTACTTCATATATAATAAAGAATATAAGTCTGATTCAAGCACAAGAATATATTTAAAAATGGACGTGCTACAAACTTATTTTTTTGATATTGACTTCGCTACTACTATAAGCTATATAGATAGGTGCCATTTACCTAGATGGAATCAAGATGGTACACCGGCTGTAAATAATATGCTAGAAGATGAAGGTCTAGAAGTTGGAGAATATATCCAACAACAAGTAAGTACGGTTTACAATTATTCTAGAAAAGGTAGTTATATTGTTACTTCTTCGGCTCCATTGTCAACAGCTACTGGAGGTAGTGATTCTGGTTCTGGTGGTTCTGGTTCTGGTGGTTCATCTACTGATAATTGGAGAAATGGATTAGTATCAGAGGACGGATATATTTTAATAAAATCACTAGAAACGTTTGCTAGTAAACCATATAATATAGGTGACGGAACAAACACAATAGGTTACGGAACAACACAAGCATATGATGGCGACAATTATAACAAATTATTACCCGTATGTTCGGAGGAACAAGCTTCAATAGTATTCGGGGAATCACTAGATAAAAATTATGCTAAGCATGTATTAGATATCATTAAAAAATCTAATAGAGATTTAAACACAGTTAAGCAATGTCATTTTGATTCATTTTGTAGTTTTTTCTATAATACAGGTACGTTATCACAACATGAATTTTTTACAGCGTTTGCTAATGGTGAAAGTGATAACAGGGTCGCAGACTTAATGCGTAATACGTGGGTAATGGTTGGAACACAATTTGAACAAGGATTAAGAGATAGAAGAAATAGAGAAGCTAATGCTTTTTTAGGCACATATAATCCTAAAAGAATTTATGATTATATCACAGGTAAATATATAACTGAAAATAATGGATTAGGTCATATACCAGAAAGATATAAAAATACTGTTGTAGAAACTTCGACATTAAGAGATAATATTCTAAAATCAGCAGAGAAATTATTAGGAAAACCATATATTTATGGTGGGAATTATCCTCCTTTAGGTACGAATTCTGGAACAGATTGTTCTGGATTATGTCAATGGGCATATAACGACAATGGAATAAAAATAACTAGAACAACATATACACAAATTAATGAGGGTAAATTAGTAGATTTAAATTCAGCTAGAAAAGGTGATTTAGTATTTACACGTGGTTATGGTGACAATGGCCATGTTGTAATGTTCATTGAAAAAATATCAAATAATAAATATAAATGTATAGAAGCTAAAGGAAAAGATTATGGAATTTTATATACTGAAAGAACAGTTGATAATTTACACATGTTTAGAAATTTAATTGGAGATTAATGGAGGTGATTTATTATGTCAATAGTAGTTGGTCAAGAAGGTAATAGCAGTATAATTAATGACTTACCTATAGGTTACTTTTATTATTTAGTACCTAAAACAGAAATTGAAAAAGCTACTTATTTAGGGTTCGTTGATACGATACAAAATGTTACTTATAATCCTTTTATTGAACCAGACGATATAACAACATTGATTGATACACCATTTAATTCTGATAAATACGGAACACCAACAAACGGTTTGCCTAAATGCTATAAAATAGCAACTTATGATGTAATAGATAAACATTTATATTCCAGAAATATTTTTGTTAAAAAACAAGATGATGTAACAGGTTATGACCCTAAAATATATACTTATCCGTACAGGTATTTCTTACTAACTGATTATTTTAATCCACCATTTTTAATACAACCACAGCACGTAAATAATACAGGAAATTCATTAAATATAAAGGTAAGAACAATAGCACATAGTGTACAAGCAAAATACAATTTATATGTCGAAGGATATAAAAATGATTATGTTGGAAGATTAGAAGGAATGGTCAATTCACAATCAATAATGTTACCTGTTACAAGTAGTGTGTATAGTCAATTTATGGCAACTTCACAAAATAGTTATTACCAAGGAATCCAGAATAATTTATTAGAAAATAATTTAATGTTACATCAGTCAAATAGAAATACCAACTTAGATATTTTCACTAATAATATGAATATGGATTCAGCTAACATTCAAAATGCCATAAGTACAATAGGGAATTTAGTTAGTTTATTTACTGGAAATGTAAGTGCTATTGGAGGATTAGCAAGTAATGGAATGTCAGCATTTAATACATGGAGCAATAATAAAATATTTCAAAAAACATTACAAAACAACATTGCAAATACAGGCGAACAATATAGACATAATGAGTATGAAAGAACAGCTAATCACAATGCAAAAATGCGTGATATGTTAAATACACCAAATGTAATTAAATCTACTGGTAATGATAGTTTATTTAATATGGCAAACGCCGGGAATACAGTATCATTAATTGAATATGGATTAACATCTAATGCAAAAATTAGATTATCAAATTTCTTTATTAGATACGGTTATAAATATAACAGCTATAATAATTTATCACATGTTATGTATAGCAGAAAATATTATAATTACGTAAAGACGAATGTTTGTAACATATTTGGGGCAAACGTACCGAATGAAGTTATTGACGAAGTCAAAGAAATATTCAATAGAGGTATTACAATATGGCATGTTGAAAATGGAGCAGAACCATTAAAATATACTTATAAAGGAGATAATATAGAAATATGAAGACATGTAAAACTAATAATTTATTTGATAATACAGAAGATTTATTTTATAACAAGTATAAAATGTTATGCTTGAACATGTTTAAATGGGAAGGTCTTCCAGAAACAATACAATCAAAGAATATAGAAAAAGCACTTTATAAATATGGCCTATGTGTAATTATAAATGATAAAAATCTTGGATATATTTCAGTTGGTGCAACTTATACTGGAAACATGAATATAAATGAAGAATATACACAAGTTAACACAAATGGATATAATTATGTAAAAACTATTGATTATATTGGTAAAGATAAAAAAGATACTCAATTAATTCTAAATAATGACTTAGCAATTCCAAATGAAGAATATATCAGATATTATGCAAAGAAAATGACAGAAGTTGAAAAGGTAATACGTGCAAATATTAATCATCAAAAATTCCCTTGGTTCATACCATGTACACCTAATACTAAAAAGAGTGTAGAATTAATGTTCAGAAAAGTTGATAATTTAGAACCTTTAATCCTTGGAGATAAATCTATTCTTGAGGGTGGTCTGGAAGTATTAACTTTGACTACACCATATTTAGCAGATAAATTAAATGAATATAAATATGAAGTTGAGAGAGAAGTTTTAACATTTTTAGGCCTTAATAATTCTTTTGAGAAAAAGGAAAGATTAGTAACAAGTGAAGTTGATGTAAATAATGGATTCATTGAAGCAAATATCGACATGTTATATAAACAAAGATTAATTGCCTGTGAAAGTATGAATGAAAAGTTTGGTTGGAATGTAACAGTTAAAAAGAATTATGAAATGGAGGTTGAAGCAAATGTCAACAACAATCAAAATGATGGATATAGTAAGATATGATAAAAGCATAAATAATTACAAATTATTTGATTTTAGTTATAACTTTTATGATAATGATTTAAAACCGTTTTTTGAAGAAAAGTTTAAACAACATTTCCTATTATATGAGATTGCTTTTGATACTATTGGACTTTTCAAAAATCGACTACAAACCAAACTAAATGAAATATATCCTTATTATAGGGAAATGTATAAAACAGAAATAGCTTATCAAGGAATGGACTTATTGGTAACAAAAGATATCGTTGATACTTACATCAGAGAAACTACTTCTAATAGTAATACTTCCAATACATCTACAAGTGAAAGTAATTCGACATCTTCATCAAATAATTTAGCTACAGCACATGAAACCCCACAGAATCAAACATTAGATTTAGATAGATTTATGACAGGTGCTAACAAAGAATCATTATCCAGTAATAATAATTCTACTGATAACAATTCAAGTAATTCAGAATCAGAAAATAATATTGTAGAGAAATATACTTATTCTTCTAAAGGTAATATGGGGGTATCATCAGATGGATTCTTACTAGAAAAATGGCGTGAAATAATTATTAACATTGATATGATGATAATGGAAGAATTAAAAGAGTTGTTTTTATTAATATATTAACGTTACACGTGAAACAATTTAGGATAGTAAATATTACTATCCTTTTTTGTAGTATAATTATT